>CAYVSH010000127.1:0-9091 GCA_964453625.1 uncultured Chitinophaga sp. | reverse complement strand
CTAAAAACAAAAAAACTCTAATTTGGAGTGGTCCGAAAAATGGGGGAGCTTACAAGTTGATTCAATAATGTTTTTTATGTGCAAAAAAACATTTTTATTTATCTCAAAATGAACCGTAAAAGCGTTGTTACTGTTTGAATCAATACGATACCCATCTAAATAGAAAATAATTTTATAAAAAGGTTTATTATTGTCTGATTGACACCCTAACTCAATAAATTCTGAATCATCAACGGCACTTAAATGGCCTTGATTTCTTGAAAAAAGAACAAAAAAGAAAATTAAAGATTTTATAAGCATTAATTTCAGAGTTTTAAAACATAAATACTCTGGTTTAAAGGTCAGGAGATCGAAACTTTCTTAAATATAAAAGATATATTCAAGCAATCTTTCAAACCCATGCCAATAACAGGAATTGTCAATTCGGTTTTTTGTTATTTTGTTATATCTCAAAAGATAATGAGCATTAGTGGTACATTTATATTCAGTAGAAATAATATCAAGCTCAATCTCGAATTTTTTTATCATTTCGAATTCTTTTTCAGTAAGTCTTTTTGATTTATCATTAAAAAAAAGGGTGTAATCATTTTCTTCTCTTTTTATTTTGATTGCTTGGAATTTTAATGTATCAGAAAAACAACCGGAAATACTATAGGCTATAATTAAAGTTTCATTAGGTTTAAGTCTTTCAATTAATGTTGGCTTGTTTTTACTAGGTATGTCTTCTTTAATATTTTGACAGTAAATATTCCTGGGTTCAAAAGAAACAAGGATGATTCCTAATATTATTCCAATAATTAATTTGAGTTGTTTCATATTAATCATTTTTAATTGACTTATAATAATTTCTCTAGTTTAATTCCATCTCCTTAAATACTTTATCGTAAAAGTCATCCATTTCTTTTTGTGTTTTGAATTTTTCGGGTAACATTCGCAATGGCAATCTTTGTTCTCTTTCAAGTTTTCTTTCTTCAACCCTTGTCTGAAACTCTTCCTTTTTCATTCCGTTAAACCCAGTATCTGGATCAACAATTAATTCAGAAAAGCCTTTGATAACAATACCTTTGCTACCATGAACTGCATGTATAAGCTCATGCCCAATTGCGATGGAAAGGTCAAGAATTCTATCCTCACCATCCTCAAACGCAATAGGAGTTTTATTCAAAACATAAATCGTTGATCCTGTACCAATCCCGTTGGAAGCGTTATCTTCAAAATCATATATTGTTCCCATTCCCCCTTTTTCTTCATCACCAGGTATGCCCGGCGTAATATTAATTAGAAAATCACTTTTAACAGCTGCTCGTACAAGAGAAGTTCCGTATCTTAATTTCTTGTCCTTATTCATACCGCCTTTTGACTGAATGGATATTGTTCCGTCTTTGTTTATCCCTAATTTATCATTTGTCAATTTTTGAAGATTAAGAAATGTAAACATTCTAAATATTATATTTCCTCCAATTTTTAACCCGCCCGATCCTCCCCAGAGTTTGATACTAATAGCCCTCCAATACTTTGCTATACTTTCTTCTTCCTTCTTATCAAAGAAGTTTTTGGATGATTCCCAATCCTGACCCTGTCTTGTAAACCCAGTCAACTGCTGGAACCCACCTTGCTCCTCATTCATCGCCACAGCCTTCATTCCATCAGGGTCAATAAACCTGATCGGATTATTATAAGCGTAGTTATAAGGACTCCAGCGTCTGCCGGTCTCAGCTACCGGATCAATCACATGCCATCTCCCAATCTGGTTGTCATATTGCCTTGCTCCGTAGTCGTACCAGTCAAGCCCTATACCTTCACCCAGTTCACTACTCTGCTGTTCTTTTCCATTGTATTTATAATTATTGGCAGCACCACCAAAAGCCATAGCCCGACTGCTGATGCCGTGCATGCTGAGGCCAAACGGATAATAACGATAACCCCTATAACCCTTACCGGCAAATCATTTCAAAGAACAAACAACTCCTTAAAATTAGCATAAAAAACATGTTTCTTACATTTTTATATAGCTCTTTATTGGGTGCTGGTGTTAAAGTTATCACCTGTTAACAGCTTTGTATAAGCATCTCTTAGTTTGACATTCAGATAATCCTGCACCAACACAACATACCTGTAAAATTCTTTGCTCCCTGCTGCATGCCCCGATATACGCCTTACAGAAATTTCATCTACCCCCATTAGTAAAAGTGTGGTAATGGCAGTGCGGCGCATGGTATGTGCCGAAATATGATCGTAGAAACGATACGTTTCATTTCTTTTTGTTTTTACTTCCACAGGCTCACCCCTGCGGTGTCTTATTTTGGGCAGGCTGTAGTCCCATCCTGCTTTTTTTATCAGGGCCTTTATTTGCAAATTCAGGTTGCTGTCAGCAAGGCGGGGTAGCACATAGCGTCCGGATTTTCTACTGTATTTTTTTATGATCTGCACTGCATAATCGGGAAGGGGGATTCTTACTTCTGCACCGGTTTTTTGGGTATGTAATACTGCATTCACTCCTTCAGGTGTGTACTGGATGTTGGTTTTCTTCAATCCCATAAGGTCCTGGTAGCGGAGTCCTACAGTGCAGCCGAAAACAAAAATATCTTTCACTTTTTGCTGGGTAGGTGATAAAGACGATTCAAATGATCTGTCAGTTATCAGGAACCGGAGTTGGGCCGGTGTAATTATAGCCGGAATAAAATGTTCGGCAGGTATCCTGAACCGTTTATGAAAATCACCTACCGGTAATGCTTTTTCAATATATAGATAATTAAAAAATACTTTTATGATCTTAAAAACAGAACCGGTGTATTTGTCATAGTATTTTTTATACTGGTAAAGGAAGGAAGAGAATCTCATATAAAATTTCCACCAGTAATTTTTTTCCTGCTGTATTATCCTTTGCGAAGGGCGGAAAAGCATTTGTATCCGCAACGGTTCATAAATCCGGCAGTACTCTGTCAATAGTATATAAGTATGGTGATATTGTTCAATGGTTCCCGGTTTTATTCTCTTGCCCGAAGGTTGCAGCCTTCGACCGGTCGTAGAGGCAGTAATGAATTTTTTGAAGGCAGGGAGCAGCAATAATTGCTTTGTTACTTTTTTCATGATGGTTAGTTTCCCCTAATTTATCGGGCTTCCCGGTATCTTTGGTGTTTGCTTTGAACTTCTTTGTTGCTGTTTGTTTAGCTTAGTGTAATAGCATAAACTTCAACAAATGAAGTACATTAAAATCCAGCTTGTCTCATTAATCTCCGCTTCAGTTCTTGGCTTCACGAATCAAAACAAAGCAAACTAATTAATTTAGTATAATTATCCACATTCGCAACATTTTTTATGTTTTTACAAAATTGAATATTATGTTTGTTGGACGGTTCACACGCCGCATTTAACTTGTAATAACTAATATGCAAACAGAAATAAACCCTGCAATGATCACACTGGCCCGGGAGGCAAGAGGCTTCACACAGCAGGATTTGGCGGCTAAGTTGCAATTGCACAAAGCTAACATTTCCCGTCTCGAAAACGGGGATACTGCTATTAGTATCAACACTTTAATAGGTATTACACAAGCCTTATTATACCCACCCCAATTCTTTTCTCAACAGGGTAGCAGCATGCCGGTAAACCTCGCTTACCGAAAAAGGCAGCATGTACCCGTTAAGTTGATAACACCCATCGAGGCACAGATAAATATCATCCGCCGTCATGTTCAGTTTATTACAAGGGCTATGGAAAAACCTGCACCGCAGATACCAACTTTTAAGTTAGAAGGGTCGAAGGAAAATAATGCAGAAAAAATAAGCAATTCGGTTAATGGCGTAGTGGGAAAGCTTAGAAAAAAATGGGGGATAGATATGGCTCCGGTGGATGACCTTACCAGCCTGCTGGAAAACCAAGGCATTATCATTAGTTCATTTCACTTCGGCACAGAACGGATAGACAGTCGCTCTATGCTCACAGATGATAATTACCCGGTAATATTTCTTAACCGCAGCTTGCTGGGCGACAGGCAGCGTTTTTCCCTGGCTTATGAACTCGGCCATTTGATTCTCCATACTTTTTATCCTCTACACCATAGCAGAAACATCAATCACGAAGCCAACCTCTTTGCAGCAGAATTATTAATGCCGGAAAAAGAAATTAAAAAAGATTTTAAAACTGATACTATTAGTTTGCCCTTCCTGGGCGCATTAAAACAAAAATGGAAAGTATCAATGATCGCTTTGCTTTACCGGGCTGATGATCTGGGATTTCTTACTCCCAATCAAAAAAGGTATCTGGTCCAGCAGTTCAACCAGCAAAAGATAAGAAGAAGAGAGCCACAGGAACTCGATATCCCACCCGAAAAACCAAAGCTGATGCAACAGTTACTGGGAGACTATAGAAAACAAAACAGGCTTTCTGTAGAAGAGCTATGCGAACTCCTTGGCACCTATGTCCCGGACTACCTGGATTATTATAATAGTTTAGCATAATCAATTCATAGAATAATAAAATAATGATTTTACAAAAGACAGATGATTCGCAAATAAATTTTAATACGAAGCAACATGAGCACTACGAAAAATTACATTGAAATCAAACCCTATAACCTCACCGAACTCGCATCTGTCTATGGCGTTACTATACGAACTATGAAAAACTGGATAAGCCGGCACCAGGAAGCAATAGGCGAAAAAACCGGCAGGCTCTACACAGCGCTTCAGGTAAGGATAATTTTCGAAAAACTTGGCCTCCCCGGAAAAGCAGAAGACTAAATAGCAGCATCAGCAGCTAACTATCTGTGTTTATTTGTGTTTATCTGTGGCAAATAATTTTCATATCATTAATGTACTGAGCTAGACGAAGTATGAGCTTGTCAAAGTATTTGTGACAAATATCTTTCGTGTTATTTCGTGTGCATTCGTGGCAAACCATTGAGCTGTATCAGCAGCATGATTTCTGTGTATCTGTGTAATCTGTGGCAAAAATATTCGTATCATTAGTGTCTTACCAATAATCTGTGTTTATCTGTGGTAGTCTTTACCTGCCATAGGCAGGTGTGGCAAATATCTTGCATAGATTCAGCGTAATTGCACACAAAACAACATCAATCCTCAACAATATCCCCAAACATGCAATTACTTACCTTTTCATTTAAAAACCATCTCAAACCCTTCAAAACCGGAAACCACCACCCAAAGCCCATAGTATGTTTGTGTTCCAATCAGGGATATTAAAAAATAAGTAATATGAACACACAAGCAGAAAGAATCGTAAACATGGCAGCCAGCCTTGCCAAAGCAGAAGACATCATTATCAGCCGTCTCACTACCACAGCCTGGAAGATCGCTTATACAGCACTGTGGAATGGCATATCGTTTTCAAGAACAGAAAAACAAAAAGCCAAAGCAGCCATCCGTACATTCCTGGTAAATAACCAAAATATAGAGAAAGCCTATGAAGAATTTGTACAGCGGGTATTACTGGCAAGGCATTATATAAATTGGCATCCCGGAAAATTTGTACCGCTTCCTTCAGAGTGGTTAAGCGAAGAAAATAAAATGGGCTTTCAGGGTACACAAAGATGGATGCAAAAGATGTTACAGAAAAGAGAAGCCATTCCGGCTTACCGTTCCCACTGGCGGGATTTTGCTTGGGCAATCTGGCAGGTAAGCGGTAAAAAGGCAGACCGGTATTTTCATCAATGGCGAAGCTATTATGCAGAAAAAGATCAGTCTATGCTAAACCTGTTTCTCGCAACAGTGGCAAACAATTCAGCATACATACGGGAAGAAGCATCCATGCAATTATTTGCACTTACATAAAGCAGGCAGATGGTAACACAATACTTACCCCATACTAACCTCATACTTACTTCATCAGAAGCCATGAAAAAACCATGAACTCCTTTTATTGATAATAACAGAAAGAAAAAAGTGTTCATCCCTGCCTGCTCGCCTTCGCAAAGCTTCAACGGAGCAAGGACGAAAACAGGTGTGGCAAAAATCTTCGTGTCATTAGTGTACCGAGCTTGTCGAAGTATGAGCTTGACGAAGTATTTGTGGCAAACAAACAAGCTGCGTCAGTAGCTAATCATCTGTGTTCATTTGTGTTCATCTGTGGCAAAAATCTTCGTTTCATTAGTATACTGAGCTTGTCGAAGTATGAGCTTGACGAAGTATTCGTGGCCAACAAACAAGCTGCGTCAGCAGCTAATCATCTGTGTTCATTTGTGTTCATCTGTGGCAAAAATCTTCGTGTTATTAGTGTACTGAGCTTGACGAAGTATGAGTTTGACGAAGTATCAGCTTGACGAAGTATTCGTGGCAAACCAAACTTTCAACACCCGACAGCACCCGCAGTACTGCAAAAATCATGATCAGGGCACTGTCATCTATTCTATAATCATAAAACAAAAAAACAAATGGCAAAACAAAAAGGCATTCTCAAAATTGAAGGCACCCTTGGCGACATCACCTTCCTTCGCACCGAAGATGGCTATATCGCCAAAGAAAAAACAAGCATCAGTGCCAGCCGTATTGCATCAGACCCGTCGTTTCAGCGTACCCGTGAAAACAATGCAGAATTTGGCCGGGCCGGAAAAGCAGGTAAGCTGCTCCGTAATGCTGTAAGACCCGTTATGCAGCATGCAAAAGACAGCAGGGTTACCAGCCGCCTAACTACTCAAATGCTCCGGGTGATCAAAGCAGATGCTATCAACCCAAGGGGTATGCGAAATGTATTAGATGCAGAAACAGAATTACTGCAAGGGTTCAACTTTAACCGTAATTCAATTCTTGAGTCAACATTATTCGCACCCTATACCGCCACAATAAACAGGGTGGTAGGCACACTGGAAATTGATATACCTTCCTTTGTTCCACTTACATCCGTTATGGCGCCGGCAGGGGCCACCCATTTCAGGATCGTAGCAGCAGGTGCAGAAGTGGATTTTGAAGCAAAAACTTATGTGGCAGCTAACACCGAATCCCCTGTTTTACCCTGGGATCAGGCGGCAACTGCCCCGCTTAACCTGTCAAATATGGTTACACCAAACAGCACACATCCTTTATTCCTGTTATTGGGTATCCAGTTCTTTCAGCAGGTCAATGGAATTAATTATCCGCTGAAGAATGGTGCATTCAATGCACTTAGCCTGGTAAAAGTAAGCGGAGTATAAAACCGATCACTAAACCTCCTCACACAAGTATAGCATAATAAGCTGTACAATGCTCGTCCCTCTCCGCAATCATTATTTCTTGCTGTTCCTGTCTTTAAGCAGTAAGTCAAAGGATGGTAGCGGAGAGGGAAGAGGTGGGGGAAAAAATTATAAACAATGATTGAAAAACTTTTAATAGCCTGTACCAAAAAAGCATATCATCTCGCTACTCGTCCTTTTGAACTTAATATTATTGGTGTACGTTCCATGTATCCGGTACAGAACAGTTTCGACGATATGATACATGTTTTGCACAAAAGGGCAAATGCTCAATGGTTTATCAATTCCTTTAAAGCCACTACAGATCCCGGTACGTACTGGCTTAAAAACCTGATGAACCCAAAAGGCACGGCAATAGTAAAACCAGGCCAGTATAAAAACTCGCATCGTATTGGTGTACACAGAGGCAAATATCAGGCATTGGTACAGCAAAATCCGCTTACTGTGTACCGTGATGATAATAAAAATGATGTTATTGACTGGGCTGCAGCAAAGCAGGAAACCGGGATATTCGGTATAAACATTCACAGGGCATCCATAAATGGTACCACGGTCTATGTTGACAAGCATTCAGCAGGTTGCCAGGTACTCGCTGATAGTAACAACTTTGATCTCCTTATGCATCTGGCACATCAGCACAAAAAACTCTATGGAAATAATTTTACTTACACATTATTCAATGAAAAAGATGTTGCATAAATCATATCTGTGTCTATACCTGCCACAGGCAGGTTTTCTGTAGCAAACAAACATGCTGCATTAGCAGCTAGCCATCTGTGTTCATTTGTGTTCATCTGTGGCAAAAATCTTCGTGTCATTAGTGTACTAAGCTTGACGAAGTATTCGTGGCTAACAAATCATTCACTAACATCTAAATCTTTACTATGTGTCCTGTACAACAAAAAAAGAACTGCCTCCGCCAGCTCTTCAAAGACAAGAATAACTGTTACAGCCTCCGCGAAATTGCCACAGCATTACTGCTTTGTGCAATAATAATCAGTTGGGTCGCTAAACAATTCTTTAATAAAGATATTCCGGAGTTCATGTTCTATTCCTTTGCCAGCCTCATTGGTGCAGGCTGCTTCGGATATACACTCGAAAAGAAAACAGCGTAATTATTCATCAAAAAATTAAATAAAATGTATAGATCAGTAAAAATAATGGTAGCCTTTGGTTTAGGTATACTGGCTGGGCTTTCCATTGCTTTCTTGTTTAAAGTAAATAAGGGACCTGCATCCGGTAACGGGAAAAAATCAGTGGTCTCAGTTAGCAAACAAAAAAAAGTTGCTGAAAAGGTGGAGACAATCTTTCAACGGAAAATTGATAGTCTTACAGTGCAAACTGGCATAGTAAATGAAAAATTGAAAAGAACCAGGATGCAGTTAATAGAGACAAAGACCAGGTATAAACAACTTCAGTCAAAGCTCTCACTCAGTTTAGATAGCATTAAAAATACATCTGCTTCATTATTGGATGCTACTGATGGCTGTATGGAACTAAGAGGTGAAGTAGTTCATCTGATAGAAGTAGTAAATCTGAAAGACAGCCTTTACGAAGAAGCTGTTAATATATTAGATCAACAGGTGATGAGAAAGGATTCAATCATTATTCTTCAAAAGGAAAAATATATTTCCTTAAAATCCTTATTTGAAAATGCACTTTCACAACAGGGTATACTGGCAGGGAACAACAGGCAGTTGACAAAACAGCTAAAGCGGCAGAAGTTCAGGCAAAAACTCTTTTCTGTAGGGATAATACTGATGTCTGCCATCACCTTGAAAAGCCTTATCCCTAAATAAATGCCAGTAGAATTGCACAATAGTTCCGGTAAATAAAAAAGGCTCTGAATTCTCAGAACCTTTGTAGCCCGTACGGGATTCGAACCCGTATCACCACCGTGAAAGG
>CAYVSH010000126.1:0-9282 GCA_964453625.1 uncultured Chitinophaga sp. | reverse complement strand
GAAGCAAGAATCGATGTAAAACCACATGCACCAAGAATGGTGAAACTATTCATAGACAAGGAATTCATCGGTGCAGTTATCGGGCCAGGTGGTAAAGTGATTCAGGAAATCCAGAGAGAAACAGGAACAACGATCAACCTGGAAGAAAAGAATAATATGGGTGAGATCGCCATCTTCAGTACAAATAAAGATGGAGTGGAAAGAGCAGTATCCTGGATCAAAGGAATTGTTGCTGTACCACAGGTTGGAGATGTGTATGATGCAACCGTAAAATCCATCATGCCATTTGGTGCATTTGTTGAGTTTTTACCAGGCAAACAAGGTTTAGTACACATCAGTGAAATAAGCTGGAAACGTCTTGAAACATTGGATGGTATTGTAAAAGAAGGCGATGCAATGAAGGTGAAACTGATCGGTACAGATCCGAAGTCGGGTAAGTTTAAATTGTCGAGAAAAATTCTGATACCGAAACCAGATGCACAGGGACAACCAAGAAAAGAAGAAAATAACTAAATAAATTAAAACCCTGAGCAATCGGGGTTTTTTGTTATTAATATGGCTAACTATATCCAAATCGAATTCCAAAATATTTCAGCTGAGCAATCGGATGTTTTGCTGGCTCAATTAAGTTCCATCGGCTTTGAGGGTTTTGAAGAAGGAGAAAATTCGTTAAAGGCTTTTATTCCTTCCGGCGAGTTTGATGAAGCATTACTAAAAGAAGTTACATCTGCACATAATCTTTCATTTACCCAATCAACCATTAAAGAAACCAATTGGAATGCTGTGTGGGAATCCAATTTTGATCCGGTGATCGTTGAAGATTTTGTAGGAATAAGGGCTGACTTTCATGAACCGATAAAAGGAGTGGAGCATGAAATCCTGATCACCCCAAAAATGAGTTTTGGTACCGGGCATCATGCTACCACTTACATGATGATCCAGCAAATGCGGGAAATTGATTTTACAGGTAAAACTGTTTTTGATTTCGGTACAGGAACAGGAGTATTGGCAATACTTGCAGAAAAGTTAGGGTCTATAAATATTGTTGCAATAGATAAAGATGAATGGAGCATTACTAACACTACTGAAAACCTGGAGCGAAATGGTGTTGAAAAAATAGAATTGAAGAAAGCAGATGACGCAAAAGGTAACAAAGAATATGATGTTATTCTTGCCAACATTAATAAGAATATAATACTAGAGAATATGGATGCATTAGTGAGTCAGTTAAAGCGAGGAGGTTTAATTTTATTTAGTGGCTTGCTGGAAGAGGATGAAACTGATATTATGAATGCTGTAAATAGTTATCCGCTAAATCACATAAAAAAAACCTCCAGAAACAACTGGATCGCATTAAGGTTCAGTTATTAACAGTATATTTTTTGTGTATTAATTTAAAGTTACCAGTTGGTCTTTTTCCGTAATTTTGTACTTCCCTTAAATGGGTTCTATGAACGAACTGTTATTAATTGTTTTGGCATATCTGATTGGCAGCATTCCTACTTCTGTGTGGGTTAGTCAGCGTTTTTTTGACATAGACATTCGTAACTATGGCAGCGGGAATGCTGGTGCCACCAATACATACCGGGTGCTAGGTCCTAAATGGGGAACCCTTGTTATGGTAGGCGATATGATCAAGGGTATTGTTGCTGTAAAGCTTGCCTTATTACTTCCGGAATATGCAGATAATGAAGTCAATTTGCAAAACCTCCAAACCATTTTAGGACTTGCAGCAGTGATTGGACATATATTTCCTATTTGGGCAGATTTCAGAGGAGGAAAAGGCGTGGCAACACTTTTTGGGTTGGTGCTTGGTATTTCACCATGGACAGCGATAAGTTGTGTAGGTATTTTTATACTGGTGCTTTATCTTACTAGATTTGTTTCCTTAAGTTCTATTTTGGCAAGTATTGCTTTCCCGGTCTTTATACTTGTTATTTTCAACGTTGATAATCCAGCTTACCGTGTATTTGCCATTGCAGTGGCATTAATGGTTCTGTTGACACATCAGAAAAATATTGGCCGCCTCTTAAAAGGCAATGAAAGTAAAGTACCGATCATGAAAAACAGGGATCGTCGCCGGCAGCGTAGAAAAGAATCCCGCATTATGAATGATTAATAATGATAAACTAGTTTCATTCCTTCAGATACCCAAAATATCCCTATCTTAAAGCATTATTTATTTCATTATACATTTCTGGTATAATGATTGAATTATATTTTAAAAATTATCATTATGGTTAAAAAAATAACCTCATTTTTTGCACTTGCCGCATTATTAATTGCCTGTTCAAAAAATCCACTGACAGGGAAAAGCCAGCTTACCTTGTTACCCGAATCGGAATTACAATCAATGGCTACCTCTGAATACCAAAAATTTCTTTCTACCAATAAAGTGGTTTCATCTTCAAACAACAGGGATGCAGAAATGGTAAAAAGAGTAGGTCAAAGGGTGACTAAGGCTGTCGAAACCTATTATGCTAACAATGGACTCTCGGAAAAATTAGCCGGATTTAAATGGGAATATAATCTGGTAGATGATAAGGCCGTGAATGCCTGGTGTATGCCGGGTGGAAAAATTGTTGTTTACACTGGGATCCTGCCAATTACCCAAAATGAAGCCGCTTTAGCTGCTGTTATGGGACATGAAGTTTCTCATGCATTACTACAGCATGGTAACCAACGAATGAGTCAGGGTTTACTTGCCTCCGTTGGACAAGTCGCTTTGGCCGTAGCAGTAGCTAATAAACCCCAGGAAACACAAAATCTTTTTCTGGGCGCCTATGGAGCAGGTGCACAAGTTGGTGTATTACTTCCTTTTTCACGGAAACATGAACTGGAAGCAGATCGTTATGGTTTGATCTGGACTGCAATGGCGGGGTACAATCCTGAAGAGGCCATTTATTTGTGGGAAAGAATGGAAAAAGCATCAAATGGGCAAAAACCACCTGAATTTATGAGTACACACCCGTCCGAAGGCAGAAGAATTGATCAAATCAAGAAGTATTTACCCGAAGCCATGAAGTATTATAAACCAGTGAGTAATTAATTAGACAAAACAATAAAAATCCCGTCCAGAAAGCTTTTGGATGGGATTTTTATTGTTTTACATGCTCATTATACGCCATATTATATTACCTTTGCACTCCTGCTTATGAGAACACTGCGATTTTTCCCTACGAACCGGGCAATTGCAGAAACCTTTAAAATTTCTTCCAAGTATGTTACAAACCGTTTGTGAAAAGTTACAACTGGCAGATGAAAAGAATTTATTGATTCAGGGTTTGCCTTCTTCCATCGAGAAACAATTTAGTAAGCTGTCTTTCGCTAAAAACATGACACCGTTGTTAAAAACACGGAAGATTGATTTTGCACTGGTATTTGCCGTAAGTGAAAACCAGCTGAATGGCATTTTGAAAGATGTAATGCCTGCCTTGAAGGATGGATCCAAATTCTGGGTTGCTTACCCCAAAACCACCTCCAAAATTGTTACCGACCTCAACCGTGATTGTAGCTGGAACCGTTTAACCGGTGAAGGTTATGAAAGCATTGAGAGGGTGGAACTTGACCATGTATGGAGTGCCTTACGTTTTGAAAAAGGTGATACCCAGCGTGGCGTTGAAGTTCCTCATGCAAGAAAAAGGGAAGCTGCTGCGATGGCTGGCTAATGCCGTTGATTAGTTAAAAGTATTTAGGTTTGTTGTGAAAGCAACAAACCTTTCTTATTTATGGCATACCTGAATGTGGAAATAAAAGCCCTTTGTACTGATGCAGATTTTATTCGTCAATATCTTATTTTAAAAAAAGCAGTTTTTAAAGGAACCGATAACCAAACGGATACTTACTTCAATGTGCAGGAAGGAAGACTAAAACTCAGGGAAGGAAACATAGAGAACAACCTTATTTTTTATAAACGAAATAACCAGGCAGGGCCAAAGGATTCACAGTTCCAACTGGTAAAAGTAGATGATGCGGCAGGTTTAAAAGAAATGCTTACCAACTCACTTGGAATAAAAGTAATTGTAGCTAAGAAAAGAGAGATTTATTACATAGAGAATGTAAAGTTTCATATAGATGAAGTACCCGGCCTGGGTTCATTTGTTGAAATAGAAGCAGGCAATATTCTGGCCAATCTGTCGCAACAACAGTTGAAAGAACAATGTGAATATTATTTGAAAGCTTTTCGAATTGATGAAAAAGACCTGGTAGATGTTTCTTACAGTGATTTGCTGATGAATAAAGAGACTGTTATTTAATTATTACTGCACCCATTTTTTTAGTGAGTTCTATTTCCATTTGTTTCAGGTGTTCATGTGTTTGGTAAAGCATGCTGAACTCTTCCGGTGTATGTTCTTTTTCAAGGTCAAGCTGGTTTTCCAGTAACATCCTTCGCACTTTTCTTAACTTCAAATAGTTTACAGCAGACTCAACTTCTTCATTTGATTTGTCTTCACCCATTTTCAGGTAATCCATCAGTTTTGATTCATTATCCCGGGCAATTGTTTTAATAAAATCTTCATAACTCTGTTCAAAAAGGTTTTTTTGATATCCGGTTGACTGGCTGAACTCTTTTTTCCAATGACTGCTTTCTTCATATGGAAAATTCAATAATGAAACCGCTAATGTGCTTATTGATGTATCAGGATGATAGACAAAGTAATTCCTGTTAGCAGATGCAGGGTCTTCTTTTAATAGCCTATGGAAAGTTTTTATCAATTTTAAGACCTCTTTGTTATCAATCAGGCTTTCATCAACCATTTCATCAAAAATATACTCAGCTACTATCTTCTCATCATCCCATTTCCTTAATCCCAGTTCAAGTAATATCCTGGCCACTTCTTTTTCCTGCAGGTCATCCTTAAATAATAGATTAAACGTAGCATCATCATATCCTGTTTCCTCTGCTCGCCTTGCATTCTGCTCTGCCTGTTTTGCTTCTTCAAATGGTGCTTTTCTTTCCAGAGCAGTAACCTTATCCCGGATAAACTTATTGACCAATGCATGTAATCCGCTTTCCTCTATTTTCAGCATTTCTGCACATTGCTTTATATAATCCTGCTGCTTCGTAAAATCTTCAACCTTATTGATCTTCGAAATGGTCTCCGCCATTCTGTTCACCACTTCAGCTTTTTTTACCGAATCATTGCCCGCATCGGATAAAGCAACTTCAAGCTGGAAAAGAATAAAGTCCTTTTTATTTCGCTGAATAAATTCTGTAAATGCTTTTGCACCTACTTTATTTACATAACTATCAGGGTCTTCTTTATCTGGTATAAGTACCAGTTTTACATTTAAGCCTTCTTCCAATGCAAGATCAAGTCCACGCAATGCTGCTTTTACGCCTGCAGAATCACCATCATAAATTATTGTGAGGTTGTTGCTGTACTTTCTTATCAACCTTAGCTGATCTGGTGTGAGGGAAGTTCCGCCAGAAGCCACAGCATTTTCAATACCAGCCTGATGAAGCGAAACAACATCCGTATACCCTTCCACCAATAAACATTCATCTGCTTTATCAATCGCCTGCCGGGCAAAATAAGAACCATATAATATTTTACTTTTTATATAGATCTCATTCTCTGGAGTATTGATATACTTTGGGGCCTTATCGTTATTTTTTAAAATTCTTGCTCCAAAGCCTAACACTTTTCCACTATGATTATGGATCGGAAAGATTACACGGCCACGGTAATTATCCATCAGTTGTTCGTTCCGGTTTGCGACAAGGCCTGTTTTTAAAAGCAGTTCGGTATTGTATTGCTTTGCAATGGCTTCTTTGGTAAATGCATCCCGTTGTTCAGGAGAATAACCCAGTTGAAATTTCTTAATAATATCTTCCCTGAATCCTCTTTCTTTAAAATAGGCAAGTCCAACATCCTGGCCTTCTTCTGTTTCAAATAATTGTTTTGAAAAGAATTGCTGTGCAAAAGTATTGATGATAAAAAGGCTGTCGGCAGCTAATTGAGTTTGCCGTTGTTCATCCGTTTGGAAAGTTTCTTCAATTTCAATTCCATATTTATTTGCCAGCCATTTTAATGCTTCTACATAACTGTACTTTTCATGCTCCATGATGAAGCTTATAGTGTTTCCACTCCGGCCGCATCCAAAACATTTGTATAACTCCTTGCTTGGAGAAACTGTAAAAGAAGGTGTCTTCTCATTATGAAAAGGGCAAAGGCCGAGAAAATTACTACCCCTTTTTTTAAGCTTCACAAAGCCTCCAATGGTATCAATAATATCGAGCCGGCCGAGTATCTGTTGTATGGTTTGCTGAGAAATCACAATTCATTTATGAAGGAACGGCAAGTTATTGAATTCGTTTATGCTGGCAAAGATATCTGACCTGCAATTCACCCTAAAAGGTAATAATCGTACCGACAATATGGCCTATTTTCATTTATGCCTTTTATAAGTACATTTAGCTATGCGTAACTTTCTGCTTTTATTGCTTTTTTTTGTTGGTATCTCATTGAGCAGGTCAGCGGCGCAGAATCGAGAACTGGATTCGCTGAGAAATATCCTGCAAACTTCAAAAGTAGATTCAGTGCTTTTTGATGCCAACAGGTTAATTGCTATGGCACTTTGGGAGAACGAACCTGATTCAGCTCTGTATTATAGTAATATTTCACTCAGTATTGCTACTCAATTGAATGATCCATCGAAAAAGGCAATGGGCTTTCAGGCTATTGGAATATCGTATGATTATAAAGACAATTTAGATTCCTGCCTGTTTTATCTGAATAATGCCCTGGAAGTATACAGGGATAACAAACTGGAAGAAGGGGCTTCACATATTTTAAGTGATATAGCAATAGCTTATTATTTACGGGGAAATTATGAACTGGCCTTACGAAATTATCTTGCCTCTCTTGAAATAAGGGAGAAATATGGCAATAAAAGTTTTATTGCAAAATCATATAACAATATCGGCCTTGTTTATCGGTCCCGGAAAGATTATGCCAATGCAGCAAAGTATTACCTGAAATCATTAAACATAAAAAGAGAAATAAATGATGAACAGGGTATTCTAAATTCCCTTATCAATATTGGCAGTGCTTTTCAGAACCAAGGAAAGCCGGATAGTGCTTTCTATTATGGAAACCTCGCATTGCAGCAAGCAAAAAAGATAAATGCACTGCAGGATATTGAAGCCTCAAAAGGGAATATGGGCGCAGCCCTGGTAAGCATGGGAAGGATAGATGAAGCATTACCGCTTTTACAATCTGTGGAAAAAGAAGCAGCAGAAAAAAATTATAAAAATATTCTTTACTCATTGTATGAGTCTTTAGGTGATGTGTACCATGCTAAAAAAAATTATATATTGGCCGAAACATATTTCAAAAAGGGACTTGATTTGGCTCTTGGAACATCCCGGTTAGAATTCCAGGGTGTTTATTATAAAAAGCTGGCACTTACAGCTGCTGCTTCCGGAAACTTCAAAAAAGCATTTGACTATGGTGAATTAACAAGAAAAGTAAATGATAGCCTTTATAATGCAGAAAACAGCCGGCAAATCAACGAATTGTCGGCTATATATGAAACGGCTGAAAAGCAAAAAAAAATTGATAAACTAAACACTGACAATTCTATAGCTAAAACTATTGCGCAACGAAGAAAAAGAGAAAGAAATTATTTTATTCTCGCATCCGTTTTATTTCTGGGTATATCGGTATTGGCTTATGCTGCCCTGGTTGCTAATAAAAGAAAAAAGGAAAAACTATCCGAACAAAATATAATAATTGAAAAAGCTTTGCATGAAAAGGAATTTCTTATGAAGGAGATACATCATCGGGTAAAAAATAATCTGCAGGTGGTTTCCAGTTTACTCAAACTTCAGTCACATTATATAAAAGATGAACAAGCTCAGGAAGCAGTAAGAGATAGCCGGAACAGGGTTCAGTCAATGGCTTTGATTCACCAAAACCTCTACCAAGAAGATAACCTTACAGGAATAGATGTGACAGACTATATCGGAAAACTTTGCAGCAACTTATTTGAATCCTACAACATTCACCCGGAAAAAATAAAACTCATCAAAGAAATCCAGCCTTTGAATCTTGATGTTGATACAGTAGTTCCATTGGGGCTCATCATAAATGAACTGGTTACCAACAGTCTTAAGTACGGATTCCCAGGCAACAGGAGCGGAGCAGTGAAAATAATGCTACAGGAAGAAAATAGTATACTGGTGCTGAAAATATTTGATAATGGGGTGGGTTTGCCCAATGATTTCAATGAAAAATATAAATCTACTTTTGGATTTAGGATGATCAATGCCTTTATACAAAAGCTAAAGGGAGAATTAAAGACATTCAATGATGAAGGCACTAAAGTAATAATTGAAATGAAAAACTATAAAACCCCATTGATATGAGTGAAGTAAAGGTTTTAATTGTAGAAGATGAACCGTTGATTGCGGAAGACATTGCAACAGCACTCGTTACCAATGATTTTTATGTATCAGGAATTGTTTATTCCAAAGAAGATGCATTGCAGGAGCTTAGTACCAATACACCAGACCTTGTATTACTGGATATAAACCTGAACGGGGGAGAAGAGGGAATTGAAATCGCAAATGTACTCAATTCGAGTTATGACCTTCCATTTGTATTTCTGACATCCTATTCAGACAAAATAACACTTAACCACGCCAAAAATACCCAGCCTTCCGGGTATATTGTAAAACCTTTTACTGATGCAGGATTGTATGCAACATTAGAAATAGCAATATTTAATCATGCACAAAAAAATAAACACCTGTTCCCTGAATTAAACCTTTATAAAATAAATACCAGCCTGGACAATGCCTTAACAGACCGTGAATTTGAAGTAACAAAACTTATTTATGAAGGGAAAACGAATAACCAGATCGCTGAAACACTTTTTGTGTCAATAAATACGGTGAAGGCACATATCAAGAACATCTATTTAAAATTAGATGCCTTTTCAAGGTCAACTTTATTGGCAAAGTTGCGGGGGCTTATGGTGGCCAGTCAATAAGATGACCCTTTGAGGTGTGCCTACGCATTTTCTAAAAAGGTTAATTTCATTATGCAAAATTTTACAAAATAAAAAAAGCTGTTATCCTTTTACTTATTCTGTTTTTTCTTCGGGGCTTAATGCCCAACCTTCAAATCCTATGATCCGTAAAGATCTGATGACCCCAAATACGATTTAATTAAAATTTACAAAAAACCACAGACACCTGGCTTTGATTTGACATCAGCAAAAGAAGTGACTGATTATCTGCATGAAATTCTAAGAACAGGCAACCCGGATATC
>CAYVSH010000125.1:0-9325 GCA_964453625.1 uncultured Chitinophaga sp. | reverse complement strand
GCCAAAATAACCAGGACATAAAATTTTATTATGTTATAAATTTTGCTCATTGTAGTTTATTTATTGTCGAGCTGCTTTGAACCAATGCAAGAAGAAGCCCGGTAATAATACCTAATGTGAAACCGGCAGCTAAATGTTTCATGGCTATACCCAAAAGAATTCCTGCTATGGTGCCGATACTGAACCAGTAACCAAATTTTTCTTTCATTATTTCAATTTTGCTTTTGAACCGGCTATGGCTATTTCTTCATCCTGTGCAGCACTTGCAGCACCGCTTACACCAATGGCACCGATTACCTGTCCCTCATACATAATGGGAATGCCACCTTGCAAAAAAGTCCTTCCGACTGTGATCAATGCATTACGTCCATTATTCACGGCATCTTCCAATTTTTTACTGGGTAATTTGAATTGAGCAGCTGTTCTTGCTTTTTGAATAGCTACATCTGCTGAAGCGGCGAATGTGTTGTCGAGCCTTTCCAGGTATAACAAGTTGCCGCCATTATCTACAATGGCGATAGATCCACCAGGTGCATTATTGGCTTTGGCATAAGCAACGGCATCAGCCGTTACTTTTTTGGCAGCATCCAGTGTTATGTTTTTTTGACTGGCCACCTGGGCCTTTCCAGATGTTGCCATCATTACCATTGCGGTAAAAGAGAATAGAGCGGCATATTTTGTTTTGTTCATGTTTCTCTTATTTATCTTTTAATTAATTATAGTTTGAAATATTTTTTTTGTTCGTATCCTTTTTATTTCTCCCTGGTTGTTTACTTCATCAATCCATGTCTTTTTATCATTTTGAAAACGGGCAAAGAAGACAGGAGTATCACCGTTGGGTGTGTATTTCAGGATAAAATTGATGACTGCAACCGGGTCTCTTTTAAGTAATGTTAATTGTGCTGCTATCGGAATTAGATCAAGACTGACATATTCTGCAGAGCCGATAAACTTTCCGTTATCCTCGAAATAGGCAAGCCTTGTTTTGCTGTCCAATGTAAACCGGGCTATGAAAAGCTCTGCAGATTTACTCCATGTGGTATTTGCAGCATGAGGAAACTTATGTTGAAAAGTTAGAAGGACGGGTTTGCCTGGTTTATCGTTACCGGCAAATGCTATGCAGGGGAAAGTTAATAGTACAATGAGTAAATAAATGATTGTTTTTTTCATTATTGTTTTTTTTATGTATTGTTTATTTTCCGGGTGATGCAGGTTTATCATACTTGACTTTTCTTCCTGCATTTTTCTTAACCTGTTCAGGCCAGTTAGCATTTGCTTTTGTGATATTGCCTGCGATGTCTTTGTGAAATTGTGTATAAGCATCTTGTGAATGTTGTAGTATAAGTTTCCCATCTATTACATCAAATATTTCAGGATTGATCGGGCGAAGCTTGTTTAGAGCCATTGCATATCCACAAAATGCACCGTATTGCGGAGCAAACATTTCAGGATGATCTTTGAACATAGCAGCATTTGCTTCGGAGCTGAACCAATAAGTGGCGCCATTGTAACGGGCCGTATATTTTGCATCACCTTTTACAGCCTTCATCTGTGTGAAATAAGCCACCGCATCATAACCCTGGATGCTTATACCATCAGCATCTGTATTATTTAAGAAACTTTTTTCTTCGTCTGTAGGTATTTGGGCACCATTCTTTGCTGATACAGCTGGCCAATATTTGTCAGCTTTATTAATATTGCCGGGCACATCTTTGTTCCAGCCATTTACTGCTCTTTGATTGTGCTGTACAAACAGTCTTCCATCTACAATCGAAAAAGTATTTACATCAATAGGAGCAATACGTCCTAATGAAACTGCATAAGCACACCAGGCGCCAAATTGGGGTTTGTATTTTTCAGGGCTGCTTTTAAAAAGATCGAGGTGCTCTTGTGTTGCAAAATAATATGTTGCTCCTTCATATTTATATTGAAACAATGCATCACCTTTAACAGGTTTATTATCTGTAAAAAATGCAACTGCATCATAACCATCCAGAATAACCCCCTTGGCATCAACATTATTAAATGCCTTTCCGGTTGTGGATTGTGCTGATGCGAAAAGAGTTGTTAGCAAGCCGGATAGAATTACCAGGAAAGCAAACAAAAGTTTAAAGAATCTTTTTTCACCTGATTTTATTTTTTGCAGATGCTCGATTTGCAATACTTTCAGATTTTTTTCCATGATTTAAGTTTTGTTGTACAAAGAAACATCTGTGTGGTAGTGAATGCTGTCTGCTGCTTTACATACAACGGGTTTGAGAATAAAAAAGCCCGGAATTAGTCGGGCTCTTTACAATTTATCAAGATGGGTTAAATTTCAGTTTGCTGCAGCAGGTTTGTCAAAGCTCACAGGTTTACCTACATGGCTTTCCACTATACCTGGCCAGTTTTTATCTGCTTTGGTGGTGTTACCTTTCAGATCTTTATTAAATAGCCTGAATGCATCCTGTGTATGTTGGAGTATCAGACGGCCATTTTCGATCTGGAAAATGGTTGGATCAACTGGTCGAAGTTTTCCAATACTTACAGCATATCCGCAAAATGCACCGTATTGCGGGGCATATTTTTTGGGGTCTGCTTTAAATAATGCTGCATGTTCCGCTGAAGCAAACCAATAGGTAGCTCCTTCAAATTCTGCTTTGAATTGTTCAGAACCTTTTACTGCTTTTGCGTCTGTGTAATATGCTACGGGGTCATAGCCTTCAATGATGACCCCATCATCATTTAGGTTCACAAGAAACCCATTGGTAGCTTTGAACACAGGTTCTTTCAAAAAAATAAAGTACGCAGGTATGGCAAGAGCAGCCAGCATACCAGTAACAAAGAAGATCTTTTTCATGATTTTTTTAATCACAAAGAAATTGCTGTAAGACAGAATATGCTGTCGGTAAATTTACAGAAGCTGGTAAATAATGAAAAAATAAAAATTGGAGTGGCCCGAAAAATGGTTAAGTTTATATAGGTAAACAAGATGAAGTACTCGATATAATAGAATGGAGGAGACATACTTTTTCATGCACATACATGATGAGGCTACCATACCCGAACTAACAGTTTAATTGGTTGACAAATACAAAGAGTGTGGAATGAACCTGATTTAACCAAAATGCTATGATTATGAAACCCAGCAACCTGGTTTATTATAAGGTCTAATTTTCAACATAAACCTTTCTTCCGTTTAATCTTGTAAGCGAATCAAGCACTTTTGTTGTATCAGCAGGAGCAATAGGGAGTAACAGGAAAAGTTTGAAGGTCTGTGAATCTTTTGTTTCCATCTGTACATCCCACTGAAATGTTTTTAGTCGCCCATATCGTTGCATAGCCCTTGCTGAATCAGCAATTTCGAGAATGAATTTTGTTTTTCCTTCTGCATTTACAGATAAATTATTCCCTTTAGTGACATTGTTTGCAACAGTATCTTCCAATAAAATTGTTTTGTCTTTTCCGTTGTCAGTAACTACTGTTGATTCTTTTCCTTTTGCAGTTCTTTTATAAACATAATAACCACCCCAGACAGCAAGTGCCACACCAGCCAATATGAACAATGATAACAAAGGCTTTTTCCAGCTTTTTATTTTTTGCTGTCCGTACAATACATCTTTATAATCAGTTACCGGTTCATCTAAAACGGCTTCTGCAGATAAATCTGGCTGAGCTTGTTCAGAAAGTTTTTCTGTTAATAGATGTCCGGGAGAAAAACTATACTCACCTGTCTGTAATTTGACAAGGCTTCCGATGCCATCAAATAAAAATGGTTTGCCGATATTTAGGAATTCTTGTGCCAGATCGAGGTGTGAATTTAGATCCGCAGACATAAGGGCTTTTATTTTACCAGTGTGTGTTGATAAAAAAGCTATTAGTTCCTTATCTTCTTTTGCTTTTGGGTTGTACTGAAAACTGATGCCCTCTGCGTTAACTAATTTTCCAGATTTATTTTTATCTGTATCAATTTCTACATATCCCTCCATAAAAAAGGTGCCTATGCCCTGTAGATCGAGCCTTTTATTGGTGTAAAGAAATTGTGCCAGGAGGTGGGTTAGTTTCAAAGCCTTAAATTATGGCTCACAATATATATATTTTGTTCCGGTGGTGCAAGGGTGAATCCGTTAGTAATTTAACTTTGCCCGATGGAACTTACAAAAGAAGAAGAGAGATTTATCAGTTTTTGGGAACAAAACAGGTACAGAAAGAAAAAAGTATTTAGGCAACTTTCAATCGGGCTTCCGATGGCGGTTATATTGATCGCTGCTATTTTCATTAATTTTTTTTCCGGTTGGTTCAAAAGAGCAGATGCCGTGCTGCGTAGGGAACAATCTTCCCTCATACTTGTATTAATTGTTGCAGCCCTGATTATTGTAGTATTTATTGTAATATTTTCTGTAAAGCATAAATGGGATCTTAATGAACAGCTTTACCGGGAATTAATTAATAAGAAAAATAAGAGCTGAATCACTGATATTTGCAGCGAAAATGAAATTTTTAGTCTCTTAATTAAAAATAATATGAAGAAATTAGTGACAGCCGGCCTTCTTGCTTTCATCCTTTTTGGAAGTACAAATTGCCTCAAGGATAACAGCTGTAATGCAAAGAGTCCACAGAGTGAACAAGCTGCGATAGTAGCATATGCTGCAGCAAACAACATTAATGCAACAGCACATTCATCGGGGCTTTATTATGAAGTAATAAACCAGGGAAGCGGACCCACACCTAATAATCTTTCTACTGTTTCGGTACGGTATGTTGGTAAGCTGACCAATGGTACCGTTTTCGACTCTCAAACCGGAACACCTGTTACATTTCCATTGAGCCAGGTAATACCCGGATGGCAAGTAGGTATTCCTTTAATTCAAAAAGGGGGGACTATCAAGCTCATCATACCTTCTGCGATGGCTTATGGGTGTGTAGGTGCGGGAAGTATTCCGCCCGATTCAATTTTATTTTTTGAGGTTAACCTGATAGATGTACAATAAATAAATTAAAGAACTTTTCATCACCCCGTCTTGCTTCTGCTTTACGGGGTTTTTAATTGTATTTTTGATAAAACTAAAGCTGTGTCATACGAAGCCATATCGGTATTTGATATTTTTAAAATAGGTGTCGGGCCATCCAGTTCGCATACATTAGGCCCCTGGAGGGCAGCACAGCGTTTTAGTGGAATGCTGAAGGAGAAAAATATCCTATTCGAAGTAACAGCCATCAGGGTTTTATTATATGGATCATTAGCAAAAACAGGAGTGGGGCATGGCACCGGTGTGGCAGTACAGTTAGGATTGTGCGGAGATGACCCGGTAACTTTTGCTGTTGACCAAATTGATGCAAAGATCAATGACATTGAAGCCATGAAGAAGATCGTACTACATGGTTTACATGAAGTGGATTTTGATCCCAATAATGATATAGAATTTCTCATTACAGAAAGCCTGCCTTTTCATCCCAATGCACTTACTTTTTTAGCCACAACGAAGAACGGGGATAATATTGCTGAAACCTATTACTCCATTGGCGGTGGTTTTGTAGTAAAGGAAGGAGAAGATACGATTGGCAGCGAAGCCATACAATTGCCATTCCCTATCAATACTGCCACAGACCTGCAGCACTGGTGTATCAAAACTGGCATGTCCATCAGTGATATTGTAATGGAAAATGAAAACGCCTGGCGAAGTGAAGCAGCAACAAAAGAAGGTTTGCTGAATATTTGGCGGGTGATGAAGGAATGTATCTATCGTGGTTGTCATACACCCGGCATGTTGCCAGGTGGATTGAATGTAAAGCGCCGTGGTGCTGCATTGAATAAAAAGTTGATCGCAGGCAGAGAGTATAATGATTATGAGTCATGGTTAGCTGTTATCAGTTCTGGCGGAAACGATTTTAAATACACTCTGGACTGGGTAAGCTGTTTTGCTTTGGCCGTTAATGAAGAAAATGCTGCATTCGGACGAGTGGTTACAGCCCCAACTAACGGTGCTGCGGGAGTGATTCCAGCTGTATTACAATATTATATTGCTTTCTGTGACGGAAATAATGAAGAAAATATCATTCAGTTTTTATTGACAGCTTCTGAGATAGGCAGCATCTTTAAAAAAGGTGCAACGCTTTCGGCAGCCATGGGTGGATGCCAGGCAGAGATCGGCGTTTCATCTGCTATGGCCGCAGCAGGGTTAACAGAGTGTATGGGCGGAACACAAAAACAAGTAATGATGGCATCGGAGATTGCGATGGAACATCATCTCGGACTTACCTGCGACCCTATTGCAGGACTGGTACAGGTTCCCTGTATTGAAAGAAATACAATGGGAGCAATTAAAGCCATCACTGCTTCGCAATTAGCTTTACAAAGCACACCTGATTTTGCAAAAGTGTCATTAGATGCTGTTATTAAAACAATGTGGGACACGGCGATTGACATGAGCCATAAGTACAAAGAAACAGCTGATGGCGGATTAGCCGTCAATGTTCCGCTTAGTTTACCTGAATGTTAGCATCATTTATATCCACTCACTTCCTATCTTTAAGAATTAAATCATCTGGACATGAAGAAGATCATTTGTTTTTGTTTAGTTTTTGTTAGTATCCATTTTGTATATGCACAGCAAACACAAAAACCACCATTGCATGGCAAGAACTGGATGGCAATAACCGGAAAGCCTTTAGCAGCAACAGCAGGATCAATGATATTTCAGCAAGGTGGAAATGCTGTTGATGCAGCTTGTGCCATGTTAGCAGCCACCTGCACTATGTGGGATGTGTTAAGCTGGGGCGGAGAAACACAGGCATTGATCTATAATCCAAAAACCAAAAAAGTTATTGCAATTAATGCATTAGGAGTGGCCCCTACGGGAGCAACGGTTGAATTTTATAAAAACAAAGGATTTTCTTTCCCCCCACAATATGGACCATTATCAGCTATTACTCCGGGTACTGTCGGCGGTTTATGTATGATGCTGGCCGATTACGGAACGATGAGTTTGGAACAGGTTTTGAAACCTGCTATGGAATTAGCGGCGGGTTATCCGATAGATGCACAAACTGCTAATGCTATGGAAAGAGGTAAGGCTATGATCAAAGAATGGCCTTATAGTACAAAAGTTTTTTTACCACACCTGGGAGAAAAAAGAGAAGCACCTGTTGCAGGTGAGATCTTTGTACAAAAAGAATTACTGGCAACACTTACAAAGATGGTGGAAACAGAAAGGGAAATGCTTAAGAAAAAGAAAAGCAGGAAGGAAGCCATCATGGCAGCTAACGACAGGTTTTATAAAGGGGATATTGCTGAGGAGTTTGTTCGTGGTTGTAAGGAACAAGGCGGATTGATAACAATGGATGACCTGGCTAAGTGGAAACCCATTGTTGAAGAACCTCTTTCAGTAAACTACAAAGGAATTGAAGTGTATAAAATGCAGCAATGGACACAAGGGCCGGTTATGCTACAGGCGTTGAATATCCTGGAAAATTTTGACCTGAAGAAAATGGGATATAACAGTGCCCAATACATACATACTGTTTACCAGGCGATGAACCTGAGTTTTGCTGATCGGGATTTTTATTATGGCGATCCTTATTTTCCGCCGGAAGAACCGATGAAAGGATTATTGAGTAAAGAATATGGAAAAAGAAGAGCTGCACAAATAAATCCGCTGATGAACGAACCAACGCTTGGTCCAGGTGATCCATATCCGTTTGAAGGGAAAACAAATCCATACTTGTCAATATTGAAAGAAAGAACATGGATAGCAGACAGTACTACCAAACCTGCTAATGCCATGCCTGCACATGATACCGGGAGTGTGGCTATGAATGATGAATACATGGAACGTTTGTGGATGGGCACTACATCTGTGGAAGCAGCGGATAAAGATGGTTGGATTGTTTCCATTACACCAAGCGGTGGCTGGTTGCCGGCTTGCATTGCAGGAAATACCGGTGTAGGTATGAGCCAACGTTTGCAGAGCTTTGTATTGGATGCAGAGCTAGATCCATTCAATGTAATTGAACCGGGTAAAAGACCAAGAGTAACACTGACACCTTCAATGGCATCAAAAGATGGTAAACCATTTTTATCTTTTGCTGTACAGGGTGGTGATACACAGGACCAGAATCTCTTACAATTCTTTTTGAATATGGTGGAATTTGGAATGACAGTGCAACAGGCTTCTGAAGCAGCGAATATCAACAGCAACCAGCTTTGGTTGTCATTAGGTGGAACCAAAATCAGTGACCGCAAACCAAGACCGGGCAATCTTTTGCTGAATGATAAAACACCTCAGGCAGTAAGAGATGAATTAAAGAAGATGGGTTATAAATTATCTTTTGATGACCGCACCAGCGGCCCGATCAATGCTATTTATTTTGATTGGAAGAACGGAAGTTTTTGGGGCGGCAGCAGTAATCATGGTGAGGATTATGGGATAGGGTGGTAGAATAAAATTTTTATTTTCTTTTTTTTGAAAGAAATAATTCAAACTCCTTCAACGCAAAACTACTTAAGTTATTTTCTTTTGTCATTCCGCCTTTTTGTGCGGCCAGTATACCATATTTAATATCATCAAAGCCATCAAGTGCATGGGCATCGGGATTAATAGAAAGCAGCACATTTTTTTCAATGGCATAATCTATCCATTTCCAGTCAATATCAAGGCGGCGGGGGTGAGCATTCAGTTCTATAACTACATTATTTGCAGCGCAGGCTTCTATTATTTTTTTATGGTCAACCGGGTAGCCATTGCGGCTTAGTAAAAGCCTGCCGGTCATATGGCCCAAAATGGTAGTGTAAGGGTTTTCAATTGCAGTTATCAACCGCTTCATTGCTTTTTCTTCATTCATTTTAAGAATGCTGTGTACCGAAGCAATCACCAGGTCAAATGTTTGGAGAATATGTTCAGGATAATCAAGGCTGCCATCATATAAAATGTCACTTTCTATGCTTTTGAAGATCTTAAATGGCTTTAGCTTTTCATTTAACTCATCTATTTGTTTGTGCTGCGCCAAGATCCGGTCCTCTTTCAATCCATTTGCATAAAAAGCAGATTGGGAGTGATCGGAAATAACCAGATATTCAAATCCTCTTTTTATACATTCTTCAGCCATTTCTTCCAGTGTATTACTGCCATCGCTCCAGTTGCTATGACTGTGGATGATGGAACGTATATCAGATGTTTGTATTAGTTCAGGCAGTTTATTCTTTTTGGCTTTTTCTATGATAGCGGATGTTTCCCGCAGGCAGGGTGGTATATATTGAATCTTTGCAGCAGCGAAAACCGATTCGTCATTTTCTGTTACTGCATATTTTATTTCCGGAAATTCTTTACGAAATGCTTCAATAAATTCC
>CAYVSH010000124.1:0-9344 GCA_964453625.1 uncultured Chitinophaga sp. | reverse complement strand
GCTGGGAACACAATTGTAAGGACATTGTTGGGAGTGTTGGGTTTGGGAGGCAGAAGCAGAAAAAGATTGTTTTAATTTATTTTGCTACCTTTAAAATTGAAAATATCTCTATCCTATTCCTGAAATTCCAATTGGTTAAAATTTGATTCAAACTGGTAAAGCCGGTTTAAGTAGCAGCAACTTGAAATAAAAGTTGTGTTGTATTATTTTTTAACCATTAAGCCACAAACTATGAAGAAGTTAGTTTTCTGGACCATGTTAAGTGTAGTATTTCTTGTTTTAGTGATCATCGTAACTTTTTGAATTTTTTATTTAAGCGATACAATACCTGCGTTATCTACACTTATTTTATTTTCAGCCTGAAGGAATTCAAGAACCTTCCAGGCTTTTTCTTTTTTAATACCATTGAGTTTAAGCAATAGTTCTTTGGCTGGGAGTGGCTCGTATTTTACAATGTTGATGATGCGATGGTGAACAGTTTCAAATTCTTCTTTGGATAACTGAGTCGCTTTTTGTTTTAAGCAGTTGTCACAAATACCACAAGCTCTGATTCTTGTATCACCAAAATAAGAGCCGATGATGCGGCTGCGGCATTGCGAGTCTTCTTTTATAAAACCAAGCATTTGTTTCATCCTTTGTTGAAACTGGTCCTTTCTTTTATTATATGCCACCATATTAATTGTGATGTCTTCTGCCTTGATGCGGTTCTGTAAAAGAAATAGTTGTGGAGTATCTTTTTGCGGTTGATAAGTGAGGATGCCTGATTGATGCAATTGAGAAAGTTGTTTCTTTATTTCTTCCGGTTCTTTTTTTATTAAACCGGAAAGAACTTTTTCAGAAATGGATGCCGGGTAATCAAATATTCCTTCATAAGCTCTCAGCAGTGCTTTAATAATGGGTTCAAATTGTGGTTGTTCTTTTTCAAATGCGTACAAATAATTTTTATCCGTTGTAAATACGATAGATGATGAAAGAAATACTTGTTCATTAAATGCCAGCCAGCCTTCCTGCTCCAGAGCTTTTAAAGAATACAAAGCTGTATGACTTGCAAGCTTGAATTTTCTTAGAAAATCTGCCATATCAAAATCATAATAATGTCCTTCTCCCGTACCCGTTGCTATTTGTAAATAATTAGCGACGGCCTGGTAAATCCTCCTTATTTCATCTTGTGATGGAAAACGCAATGCAGCAAGGCCTTCTAATTCATGCAGGTCCCTGTCATCATACAATAAAACGGCATAAGCCATTTTACCATCCCTTCCGGCACGGCCGGCTTCCTGATAATAATTTTCAAGACAATCAGGTATATCAGCATGAATCACGGTTCTTACATCGGGTTTATCTATTCCCATTCCAAAAGCATTGGTGCAAACAATAACCCTCGTTTTGTTATTGATCCAGGCTTCCTGTTTTTTATTTCTTTCTTCTTGTGAAAGTCCGGCGTTGTAATAATCGGCAGAAATGTTTTGCAATTGCAGCAACTCACTGATTTCTTTTGTTCTTTTTCTGCTTTTACAATAGATGATCGAAGAGCCATGCACCTTTTGTAGTACTTCAATTATTTTATTGATCTTAGAATCCACATTGAAAGTGCTGTAAGAAAGGTTTGCTCTCTCAAATGATTGCCGGAAAATCTTGTGGTTGGTAAATTCCAGTTTATCACAAATATCTTTTTGTACCTCAGGCGTTGCGGATGCGGTTAAAGCAAGTATTGGGACATCAGTCAATTCTTTTCTTAGTTGTGCAATTCGTAGATATGGGGGGCGGAAATCATATCCCCATTGAGAAATGCAATGTGCTTCATCTACTGCGACAAGAGAAATACCAAGCCCTGGAAGATATTCCTTGAATAAAGAGGTTTCAAGTCTTTCAGGCGATACGTATAGAAACTTACAATTACTTTCCGAAGCCACTTTAAAAATATTGATCACTTCTTTTCTGCTCATCCCCGAATAAATAGCAAAGGCTGTAATGTTTTTTCTTCGAAGGTTTTCGACCTGGTCTTTCATTAAGGCGATCAAAGGAGAGATGACGAGACACAACCCATCTTTTGCCATAGCTGGAACCTGGTAACATAAGGACTTGCCACCGCCTGTTGGCATAAGAGCCAATACATCTTTCCCTGCAAGCACAGAACTTATCACATCTTCCTGTAAAGGCCGAAAGGATTGATAACCCCAATATTGTTTTAATATGGAATGAATATCCATCATCAGTTCATGTGAATTTACACCACTTTCTTCACGAAAAGACGGACAGAATTGATGGCTAATACAACATCACTCATTCCCATTACTAATGCACCAAACGTTGGGGTAAGGAAACCAAAAGCAGCAACCGGTATAGCCACTATATTATAGGCAAAGGCCCAGAATAAATTTTGCTTGATAGTGATATAAGTATGTTTGCCTAATCCCAAGGCAGTTGGCAAGTTCTTTAGTCCATGATTCATTAAAACAACTTGTGCTGATTGCACAGCTATTTGAGATGCATCACTCATTGAAACACCAATACTGGCTTTTGCCAATGCCGGAGCATCATTGATGCCATCACCAACCATAGCTGTTGGTGCAACATTATTAAGTTCTGTTATCTTTTCAAGTTTTTGTTCAGGAGTCTGTTCAGCTATAACGGTATCAATTCCTAACTGGGCGGCAAGTTTATCACATTTTGATTGAAGATCGCCACTAAGCAGAATCGTTTCAATGTTTTTTTGTTGCAAATAATCAATTACATCTTTTGCTTCCGGCCTAATCTCATCTTTTACATCAATCCAGCCAATGAGTTCGTCATTTTTTGTTAAGTAAACATTGTGTGTGTCATCAGTTGTAATCTTTTCAGCAATCCGGAAGGAGCCGGCAAAGAAAATACTACCCTCCTTATCTTTTGCTTTCATGCCAAATCCCTTCACTTCTTCTATTTCAGCCCAACTGATTTCATCTTTTACTTTCCACTCGTTTGTTATTGCATTAGCAATCGGGTGGTTTGAGTACTTTTCCAATGAGTAAGCTAATCGTTTGAAAGTTTCTTCATCAATATTTGATTTAAATCCTGCTATTTGAAATTTTCCGGTTGTTAACGTTCCTGTCTTATCAAATACTACCCGTTTAATGTCTTTAAATGTTTCAAGACTGGTAGCATTTCGAAAGAGTATACCGGTTTTGGCTGCTCGACCTAATCCAACGGCGATGGCTGCAGGAGTGGCTAATCCCATTGCACAAGGACAAGCTATTACCAACACAGCAATACTTCGCATTAATGCTGGTGTAAATTCTTTGAGATAAAACCAGCTAAATATTAATGTCAATGCAGCTATACCTAAAACAACGGGGATGAATATGGCACTTATCTTATCAGCCAGTTGTTGTACCGGTGGCTTTTCTCCTTGTGCTGTTTTTACCATATTGATGATACCGGATAATACAGTATCCTTGCCAACGGCGGTAACCTGTGCTTTTACTGTCCCATCGCTTATATAACTACCACCGATCAGTTTGTCCTTTTTTACTTTATGAACCGGGGCACTTTCTCCTGTAATGATTGCTTCATTTACATGTACATCTCCCCATAATATCTTGCAGTCAATTGGAACCTGCTCACCGCTTTTAATAAGTATCAGATCGCCAACCCGCAAGGCTGTATTTTCTACCGGGAAAATTTGCTCTTTGTGTTCGTCATCAAAAGCGATCATATTAGCCATCACTTTTTGCGACTTTGCCAATTTGTTCAGTTCCCGTTGTGTAGCATTAACAGATGCTTCTTCCAGATAATTACCTAAAAAAACCAGAGTGATAATAGTGGCTGCTGTTTCATAGAACATAAATTGCTCTGCCTGTCCCGTTAATGAACCATATAAACTGTAAACGAATGCAGCGGTCGAACCTAAGGCGATCAATACATTCATATTTGGCATTCCGTTGCGAATACTTTTCCAGGCACTCTTCCCAAAGAAGCTCATTCCAACAACATAAACAGGTATAGTAAGTGCCAGTTGTACCCAATGGTTCATCAACCAATGAATATGAAATCCTGGTATCATATGCAGCATCAGCACAGCAGTAAAGGGAAGACAGAACCAGAATCTTTGTAAATGAGTTGTCAGAAATTTGAAGCCACTTTCTTCATGATTATGGCCTTGTAATTGAGCCGTCGGTGGAATTACTTTGTAACCCAGGTCGTTGATGCCTTTGCTGATCTTTTCTTCTTCAATAATAGCATCTGAATCAAACATCACATCTCCTGTTGCAAAATTCACTTTCACATTCTTCATCCCCTTTTTCTCCAGGTATTTATGAATATTGAGTGCACAAGTGGTGCAATCCATACCTTCTACTTTCCATTGAACTGTTTCCATATTACAAATTTACCCAATCCTAAAGGGCTACTCTTTTCAGGAAGGGAAAATGTTTACAACATGGTTGCTATAACGCATTAAATTTGGGACATGGAATGGAACTATGATCTGAAGGATATAAAAGAAGCTGCAGTTGCTTTCTGGAAAGCAGCAGGTGACAGAAAGATATTCGCTTTTCATGGAGAAATGGGTGCTGGTAAAACAACGCTGATCCATGCTTTGTGCGAGGCGAAAGGTGTAACTGATGTGGTGGGCAGTCCCACTTTTCCGATTATTAATGAATACCAGTATGATTGTGAGGGAACAAAAAGATTATTGTTCCATATGGACCTCTACCGGTTGAAAAGTGAAGATGAGGCTATACGGGCAGGGGTGGAAGATGCTTTATATAGTGGTTATATCTGCTTTGTGGAATGGCCCGACAGAGCACCGGGTATTTTCCCGGAAAAGACCTTGCATATTTATTTGGAATTGATTGATTCAAATACAAGAAGACTTAAAATCACGGATATTTAAGTACATTTGAATAGTCCATTTATGACATCAAACTGGGCTAAAGATTCCACAATAACCAACCTGATACATGAGCCAGCAAAAGCCTAAAATAAGCACTTCTTTTAGCTATGAAACTTTGGAAGAAACGCTGGATATCAGACCTAAGGTGGAGGGGATGATGATCGGGATCCCCAAAGAAATTGCTTTCCAGGAAAACAGGATTGCTTTAACTCCTGACGCCGTAAGTGTTCTTATTAATAATGGACACCAGGTGATGATAGAACACAATGCCGGTGAGGCATCTCATTTCCGTGATAAAGATTATAGTGAGGCAGGGGCTAAAATCGTTTATGACCGGGCAACCGTATTTAAATCACCAATTCTGGTAAAAAGTGCACCAGTCATTGAAGAAGACCTTCCTTTGTTACAATTAAATCAGATCATCATTTCTCCCATTCATATTTCTGTAATGAAAGCAGAGATACTAGAAAAGATGATGGAAAAAAGGATAACGGCTATTTCATTTGAAAACTTAAAAGATGACAGCGATTCATACCCGATTGTAAGAGGTATGAGTGAAATAGCAGGCAGCGCAGTTATGCTTATAGCAGCACAATATTTAGGCTCTGCTAATCATGGAAAAGGAGTATTGCTTGGAGGGATTTCAGGTATAGCACCTACAAAAGTTATTATTATTGGTGCTGGTATAGTTGGAGAGTATGCTGCACGAGCTGCCCTTGCTTTAGGAGCATCAGTAAAAGTTTTTGACAATAGTGTTTACCGGTTGAAGCGGTTGCAAAATAATATCGGCCAACGGCTTTGGACTTCTGTAATTGAACCCAGGATGCTGTCCAAGCAGCTTAAAACCTGCGAAGTGGCAGTTGGTGCTTTAAGTTCACAAACCGGTAGAACACCTATGGTGGTAACGGAGGAAATGGTGAGTAATATGCGTCCTGGCTCAGTAGTGATTGATGTAAGCATTGACAGGGGTGGTTGTTTTGAAACATCAGAGATCACATCCCATGAGCATCCAATCTTCATGAAATATGGTGTAATTCACTATTGTGTACCGAATATTCCATCAGGGTTTGCAAGAACGGCATCACAGGCAATCAGTAATGTGTTGATGCCGTTGTTACTCGAAGCAGGGGAGGAAGGTGGTTTTGAAAATTTGCTATGGCACCAGATTCATTTACGCAGCGGCATTTATCTTTTTAAAGGGTCGCTTACGAATTTTTACCTGAGCCAACGGTTTGATTTAAAATACACAGACCTAAACCTGCTAATCGCCAGTCAGCGATAATATTTTTTCTCCAATCACTATTAATTAAATAAACCAATCAACATGCAAAAATTACTTATTGTGGCTTTAGTTCTTTGCCTCGCTGGATGCGGTAAAAAAGAATGGTCGAAAAGTTATATCACCAAGAAATGCGAAAAAGAGATGGATAAGAATGAGGATGTAAAGAAATTAATTAAAAAAGAACAGGTGGTAAAGATATGTGACTGTGCGGCGGATAAGATGCTTGTTAAGTACAAGTCTGAGGCTGCAGCAGATAAGGATGAAGCCGGCGCCAGTGCTATCGGAAGAGATTGTGCACTGGAAGTAATGCAAGGGGCTCAACCTGAGGAATAAGCTTCAATTACTTTATTGCAAAAAAATAACCCCGGTTATCCGGGGTTATTTTTTTATGAGAATGCTAATTTATTTATTCATCATCTGTTTAGCTTCAATACTAAGTGTTGCATGTGGTACAGCCCTTAGTCTAGCTTTATCAATCAACTGTCCGGTAACCCGGCAAATACCATATGTTTTATTTTCAATACGCATCATGGCTTTTTCCAGGTGATCAATAAAAGTGATCTGGCGACTAGCCATCTGGCTTAATTGCTCTCTCTCCATACTTACACTGCCATCTTCCATGGTCATGTAACGGGCCTCATCCATATCTCCACCCTCGTCTTTACGGGTAATCAAACCCTGCAGGTAGCTGAGCTCTTTTTTGGCAGCATCTAATTTCTTACCAATGATCTCCCTGAATTCTGCTAAATCACTGTCAGAATAACGCATCGTAGGGCCTGTATTTGTATACACATTTTGGTCAAGCACTGACTTTGTGAATTCAGGTTCATACTTAACTGAACTCTTTGTTGTTGTTTTGGGGATCACTACTTTGGTGGGTTTCGGAGGTTCTTTCTTAGTCACGGGTTTTACCTTTTGTTTTATTGAAACCAATGAACTTGGGTCAACGGTTCCGGATTTTTTAGATGCAGGTTTCGGCGCAGGAGCTGTTGCTTTTGGAGCAGGTTTAGCTGCAGGCTTTGTTGCTGGTTTAGCTGTCTTTTTTGGAGCCGCTTTTTTGGCAGCAGGCTTGGCTGCTTTTTTAGGAGCAGGCTTAGCCGCCTTTTTTGGTGCTGATTTCTTCACAGTTTTCTTTGCTGCTGGTTTTTTTGCAGCTTTAGGGGCGGGTTTGGCAGCCTTTTTAGCGGCCTTTTTTTTCTTGATAGCCATAAATTACCCTTTTTTTGAAACAATTACGTTTAGAGAAACATCATTAATATCAATAACAATTCCATCTTTTATTACTGACGAGAATTCCAGCTCATCTGCCAGAATTTCGGCGCAAATATAGGCTTTATACTTTGCCAATGAATCTTTTAATCCATTTGCAGCAGATACGCTTACACTTATCCTGTCAGTAAGCTCAAAACCACTGTCCTTGCGGATCTTCTGTATCCTATTCACAAATTCACGGGCATTTCCCTCAGCCTCCAGTTCAGGGGTGATAGTTATGTCCAAGGCAACTGTAAGGCTGCCTTTATTGGCCACTGTCCAGCCCGGAATATCCTCACTGGTGATATCCACATCGGTAATCTGTAATATTACAGGTTCGCCATCAACTGGCAAATTATATTGACCCTCTTTTTCTAACAAAGCAATATCGGACTGTGTGAATTGTGCCAATGCTGCTGAAACGGCTTTCATCTTTGGTCCCAGTTTTTTGCCAAGGGCAACAAAGTTTGGCTTTATCTTTTTACTGATAAATGTATTGTCAGGATGCAGGTATTCGATCTCTTTTACATTCACTTCTGCTTTCACCAGGTCTTCTACTTTTTGTAACTGTTCTTTCATCAAAGTATTCATTACCGGTATCAATACCTTTTGTAAGGGTTGGCGAACTTTTATGTTCACTTTCTTTCTGAGAGAAAGAATAAGTGAAGAAGAGTCTTGTGCCAGTTGCATTCTTTCTTCCAATGACGTATCGATCTTTAATTCATCAGCAATTGGGTAATCTGCATGGTGAACGGATTCAACTCCAAATCTTCCTGTTACGGCATTCAAATGTTGGAAAATAGTATCGCTGAAAAACGGAGAAATGGGGGCTATTAATCTTGTAATAGTTTCCAGGCATTCGTATAAAGTCTGGTAAGCACATATTTTATCCTGTTCATATTCCCCTTTCCAGAATCGACGGCGGCACAACCGAACATACCAGTTGCTGAGGTGTTCATCTACAAAATCTTCTATCACACGGCCGGCCTGTGTAGGTTCAAAGTCATCCATGTAGGCGTTAGCTTTCTTCACCACAGTATTTAAGGAAGAAAGGATCCAGCGGTCGATCTCTGGACGGTCTTTAAGTGGAATATATTCCTCTTTGAAAGTAAAGCCATCTACATTGGCATACAAAGCAAAGAACTGGTAAGTATTATATAATGTACCAAAGAACTTTCGCTGTACTTCTTTGATGCCATCCAGGTCAAACTTCATATTATCCCATGGTGATGCATTGGTAACCAAATACCACCTGGTAGCATCTGCACCATAGGTTTCGATAGTATTGAAGGGGTCAACCACATTGCCCAGCCGCTTACTCATCGTGTTTCCATTTTTATCCAGCACCAGTCCGTTAGATACACAGGTTTTATATGCTACAGAGTCAAACAGCATAACAGCGATAGCATGGAGTGTATAGAACCAGCCTCTTGTCTGGTCCACACCTTCTGCAATGAAATCAGCCGGGAAAGCTTTTTCAAATGTTTCTTTATTCTCAAAAGGAAAATGCCATTGTGCATAAGGCATTGCGCCACTGTCAAACCATACATCTATCAGATCGGGAACCCTTTTCATGGGCTTACCTGATTTGCTCACTAAAACTATATCGTCAACATAAGGTTTGTGCAAATCAATTTCCGATTTCCGATTTCTGATTTCAAATTTGTTCAGGTCACCGGCTTTCTCAATTTCTTTATTTAATTCTTCTAATGAACCGATACAAATTTCCTCCTCTCCATCTTCTGTTTTCCAAATAGGTAATGGTGTGCCCCAGAATCTTGAACGGCTCAGGTTCCAGTCTACCATATTCTCCAGCCAGTTTCCAAATCTTCCTTCGCCGGTTGATTTAGGTTTCCAGTTGATGGTCTTGTTCAGTTCCACCATCCTTTCCTTTACTGCTGTGGTCTTGATGAACCATGCATCTAAAGGATAGTAAAGGAT
>CAYVSH010000123.1:0-9388 GCA_964453625.1 uncultured Chitinophaga sp. | reverse complement strand
AGAAATCTTGTCCTCGGTAATATGAATTCTGTATTGCCATTTCGGGTAGCCAGGAATGTTGTATAGACAATTGATGAGTTGCTGTTGCGGATGGTCATTCTGTACCGGCCATTCTGTAATGAAGAAATAGTGACTTTGTTTCCCGGTTTAACAAGAGTTGGAAATACTTTCCAGTTCCCTCCATTATTTGCTATTTTTAATTGAACAATACGGCTGTAAATTTTTGAACTATCACCTGCCAGTGTAGTAAGACGATAATAAAAAATGCCCGAACCGGGATTATCATTGTAAGTATTGTTTATCACACCTTCATGCCGGTAGGAATGTACAGGTAAAAAATTTATCCCATCATTTGATCTTTCGAGGAATACAGTATTTCCTTGCGGAAGATTATCCAGTGACCATTGAAGGTGGGCTTTTTCTTCTTCTGTAAATCCGTAGAACTGCTGATAATAGGAACTTGCCAGTGCCTGCTCAGTCCCAAAAAATGTATTTACAGCTATAAGGTCTAGTCCGCCACCTTGTGCTTCCGTTGTACCGGTTGGATATACTGAAGCATCATTGATGTTTAATAACTGTGCGGAAGTTGGGTTTGCAATTCCATCAGGACCCAGCAAACAATACCCATAAATCCTTTGATTGGCAACTACACCCAGATCAGAAAACGAAAAAAATACACCCCCGATCTCCTGTGTAACATTAGATGAAACCCGGAGATAAGTATCAGTTATATCTTTTCTTAGGATATAGAAGGGTAGAAGACGGTTACCATTTGCAGTACTTGGGTGTCCCCAGCTACCATTATTGGACCCGTTTCCAGCTATGCAAATTCTCACAGGCCCAAACGATGTAGGATTGTTACTGCCATCTATACTTAGAATCGCTGCTATTCTAAAGCCATCATGGGAATTATTATTTCCCCTGTCGCAAAGAATAAAGCCTGCATCCGCAGGAATGCTTGATTGAATACCGTTTGTAAACACTATATCAATCCTTTCAATATTATTTACATTGCCATCACCGTTTCCGGCATTAGTAAATACATTATCTGTTCCATGATTCAGTACATTGTTATTTAGGAATGATGACATATCATCATTGTATGGAGCTTTAAAATCTAACTGTCGGGGTGTTACACAAGCTGTAGCGGAAGCCGCTGAAGTTTCACTATACAGAATATCTCTGTTGCCGGAAACATTTGCATTATTTACCCTTCTGAGTTTTACTTCTACATTTGTGATACCTGAAATAACATAGGTTTTGGCATTTGCAGTAAAACTTACAAGTTTGAGTTGATTATTACTTCCATTGTTCCACGTATACGTATAGTTATTGGAACTACACCCGGAAAATGTACCAGTACTGGTTGGAAAAGCTGTATAGTTACTTATTGAGGTGGTCGCTGAAACATAATTTGCCTGGTATTGCATCACAGGAGATTGTGAAAGTAATCCAGGCCGCGGTAGCATACATAGGATCATGGCTAACACAAAACCTGCAGGGTTCGGTTTCAGGAGGATGGATTTCAAAACAGATTTAAAACTAACCGAATAACTGAAAGAGATACTTTGAAAATCAGTTTTAATTCAGGGAATAAGTGAATCCACTTTGTCTGGTTAAGGAATTCTTTGAAAGGCCATCAGCAAAAACAAGCTGATTCTTCATTTTTTATACAGGTCTCATTTATTTAACTTCGCAGCATTCTAATAGAAAAAACCTTCAATTTTTTACAATCAATTTATAAGAAATGGTATTCGATCTCGACCTCATTAAGAAAGTATATGCTGAAATGCCTGCTAAAGTAGCAGCAGCACGGAAACTGACCGGAAGAGCTTTAACAATGACAGAAAAGATACTTTATGCACACCTTTATGGGGCATTACCGGCAAAGGAGTATATGCGGGGAAATGATTATGTGGATTTTGCTCCGGACCGGGTTGCTATGCAGGATGCAACGGCTCAAATGGCCTTATTGCAATTCAGTACTGCGGGCCGTTCAAAAGTGGCAGTTCCTTCCACAGTACATTGTGATCATTTGATTCAGGCAAAAATTGGAGCAAAAAAAGACCTCGAACTTGCAATTGAAACGAATCGTGAAGTATACGACTTTTTGTCCTCAATATCAGACAAATACGGAATTGGATTCTGGAAGCCAGGAGCCGGAATTATTCACCAGGTAGTGTTAGAAAATTATGCTTTTCCGGGCGGGATGATGATTGGTACCGATTCTCATACACCTAATGCCGGAGGCCTAGGAATGGTGGCGATCGGAGTTGGAGGAGCAGATGCAGTGGATGTAATGGCAGGATTGCCTTGGGAGCTGAAAATGCCAAAAGTGATCGGGGTCAAATTGACCGGAAAAATGAGTGGCTGGACATCCTGTAAAGATGTCATCCTTTGGGTAGCCGGACAATTGACTGTAAAAGGCGGAACCGGTGCAATCGTTGAATATTTTGGAGAAGGTGCTGATAGTATGAGTGCAACCGGAAAAGGAACTGTTTGTAATATGGGAGCTGAGATAGGGGCAACCTGTTCTTTATTTGCTTATGATGAAAAAATGAGTGGTTACCTTAAAGCTACCGGCCGTGAAGAAGTGGCTGCTTTAGCAGATGGAATAAAAGAACATCTTCGTCCGGATGCAGAAGTATATGAAAATCCTGCTGAGTACTACGACCAGTTATTGGAACTTGACCTTAGCACTTTGGAGCCATATGTAAATGGTCCGTTTACTCCAGACCTGGCGACACCAATTTCTAAAATGGCAGAAGCAGTTGAAAAAAATGGTTGGCCTGCAAAACTGGAAGTAGCATTGATCGGTTCTTGTACAAACTCATCTTATGAAGATATCAGCCGCAGTGCCTCTATTGTAAAAGATGCAGTAAGCAAGGGAATAAAAACAAAATCAGAATTTACCATCACTCCGGGAAGTGAATTAGTAAGATATACCATTGAAAGGGATGGGTTCATAAAAGAATTTGAGGACGCAGGTGGAGTAGTATTAGCTAATGCCTGCGGACCATGTATTGGTCAATGGGCAAGACATATTGATGACCCAAACAGGAAGAACACTATCATCACTTCGTTCAACAGGAACTTTGCAAAACGTAACGATGGATTAGCATCAACTCATGCTTTCGTAGCAAGCCCTGAAATTGTGACTGCAATGGCAATGGCCGGAACGATTGCGTTCAATCCATTAACTGATAAGTTGAAGAATGATAAAGGCGAAGAAGTAATGCTGAAAGAGCCAACCGGTTTTGAATTACCTCCAAAAGGATTTGAAGTGAAAGATGCCGGTTACCAGGCTCCTGCTGAAGATGGAAGCAACATACAAGTAGTAGTAAACCCGGAATCAAAGAGATTGCAATTGCTGGAACCTTTCAAAGCATGGGAAGGAACTGACCTAAAGGGTTTAAAACTGTTGATCAAAGCAAAAGGAAAATGTACAACTGACCATATTTCTATGGCTGGTCCATGGTTGAAGTTCCGTGGCCATCTTGATAATATCAGTAACAATATGCTTATTGGAGCTATTAATTATTTCAATGAAAAAACTGATAGTGTAAAAAATCAATTAACTGGTGATTATGGACCTGTTCCGGCAACACAAAGGGCTTACAAGGCTGCAGGTATTGGAAGTATTGTGGTAGGTGATGAGAATTATGGCGAAGGTTCATCAAGAGAGCATGCAGCAATGGAACCCAGGCATTTGGGAGTAAGGGCTATTCTTGTTCGCAGCTTTGCAAGGATACATGAGACCAACCTGAAAAAGCAAGGTATGCTGGCACTGACTTTTGCTAACAAGGAAGATTACGATAAGATACAGGAGGATGATAGTATTGATATTGATGGGCTGACATCTTTTGCGCCAGGAGTACAATTGACTGTTGTATTGAATCATAGCGATGGAACTAAAGATTCTATACCTGTAAATCATACTTACAACGAGCAGCAGATTGAGTGGTTCAAGGCAGGCGGTGCCTTGAATGTGATCAGAGCTGAATTTGTTAAATGATCTGTTCGGTTAGATTTTTAAAACCCTCTGAGATTTTCAGAGGGTTTTTTATTGAACAACCTATTTAGCCACATCGGTGAATTGAAAATTAGCTAACTGCCTACCGTCTGTTAACTCTGTGGAAGAGTAATACATTTTCAGGCTGTTGCTATTTATTTTTTTAATGCTTGCCAGGTCTTTTACATTGATGAGCATAGGTGAATAAGCAGTAGCAGCATCATCAAAACGGAATAGCCTTAATATTTCATTCTGATCATTTCTAATCGTTATGATACGGTTCTTCGCATTTCTTCCGCAGTGGTTGTATTTGATCGTTAACTGATCTGTTTGAGACCCCTTGTTTAGGCGGATATTCTTTACTGAGTTCATTTCGCCGCCATGTTTCTGAACGATCAGTTCATTGTTCAAAAGTATCTCAAAACTTTCCCCACCCGGCATTGATTTAAAAGCGAAGAGAACAGTGCAAAAAGAAATTAGCATTAATGATTTACTGATAATTGATTTCATAACATTAATTTTTATGGTTAAAAAATAACTGAATTGTCAACACAAAAGAAGTGCATCGTTAACCCGGTAAAAAACTACTTTGACAAAATGCCTGTGGTGCATGACGTAAAGCCTGAATGGAGAAGTAATGACTTTACTTTGTTTATTTTTGTATCTCAATTTATGATGCAGCGATTAAACCCTGATGTAGATATTGTGCTTGATATACTTAAAGCAGTGATGGAAGCACAACCATTGTCATCCTTCACGCAAAGTCTGCATCGTCAATACATAGAAAGGGGAGGGCTTAGCAAAAAGCAACTGGAAGGTTTGTATAATAAGGCTATGAAAGTGAAAACAATACCTGCAAACAAAATGGCTACGCTGGAAGCTATTATTTTAAGAAAACATAGTAAGCAAAAATCTGAGCTGCCTCCTAACAAACCTTTATATGAAAAAGATGAAGAGGCAGGAAAAATGATCAATGACATCCTTGCAAAATACCCCCAGCATAAAAGGGTGCTGTTTCTTCAATCAAAATTCAACAATAATGAAGTTTTGACAGCTACTGAGAAGGCAGAGCTGGAGAAATTCATCAAATTATTGAAATAAGCGGTAACTTAAAGTATCAGGCAGGCAACCATAGAAAGCGAACCACCGATTAATGACCTGAAAACTACACACATTTGCTATCGGCTGAAGAACTTACCAGGCATGTTGAGGGATGTTCCCGGAACAGCAGGGAGAGCCAGAAAACTATTTATAGCTCTTTCTATGGATATGCTATGGCTATATGCGACCGGTACACCAACAAGCAGGAAGATGCTCTTGAAATACTCAATGATGGTTTTTTAAAAGTGTTCAAGGAAATACATAAGTATAAACCTGCCTATGCGGATACAATCGGTTCCTTTAAAGGTTGGTTACGAAAGATCATGGTTTACACTGCAATTGATCATTACAGGAAGTATCACAAGCATAGTATTGTATCACAACTTGATAATGTTGTTTACCAGATACCGGTTATTTCAGAAGATGCAATTGATAAAATATCATATGATGAGATTATACGGTCCGTGCAGGAATTGTCACCGGCTTACAGAACTGTGTTCAACCTTTTTGTAATTGAAGGAATGAGTCATGAGGAAGTGGCAACAGAACTTGAAATTTCTGTGGGCACATCCAAATCCAACTTATCGAAAGCAAGGGTACAACTGCAAAAAATTCTTTTTAAAAAAAATAATCTACAAATAGCCAGAAATGCGATCTGAAAATTTTGATAAGAGAGTAAAAGAAGCGGCGGATCATCACCATCCTGCCTATGATGAAAAGGCATGGCAGAACATGGAGAAATTGCTGGATCTGCATCTTCCGCAGGAAAAAGATGACCGGAGAAGATTTATTTTCTTCCTTCTTTTCTTTTTGCTGCTAGGCGGAGCAGGTCTATGGCTGTTTATTGGAAATAAGGACAAAGTGAAGCAGGAACTTTCAGTTGCTGATATGCCGGTAGCAGTAAATAAAACAGAATATGAAAATGTAAGTACTAATAAATTAGATAAGGATAACTCTGAAAACATTGGTCAGACTGATTTGCAAACCAGTCCAGATCCGGCTGCGGGGTTAGCAACTACAGAAAAAAAAGAATTTCTAGCAGGAACTGATAAAAAAAGTTTGACACCATTAGGAAAAAAACAGCCTGTATTGAGAAATACGGCAGATAAAAATAACAATCAGAACTTAAGTGGCAATCCAGTTGAAGTTAATGAATCAATAACCCCAGTCATCATTTCCGGAAACGAAATAAAAAATAATCCAGTGAAAATGGTTGTGAGCCCGAGGCCAAATGATAATGCTACCGAGTTAAATAGCCAGGTAATAGAGAATAAAAAACCGGTCGAAAACCCGGATTCAAAAACTGATGGAATTTCTAATACATCAGTAGAAGAAAAATCTGAAACAAAAAAAGTAAAACAGTCTGCTAAGAAGAAAAAGAATAGCTTCTTTTTTGTGTCCTTATCAGCAGGACCCGACTTAAGTTTTGTTTCTTCCGATAAAGCTGGCACAACAAAATTGCTTGGAGGAGTTGGTATTGGTTACAGATTTAATAATGGATTTAGTATTAGGACAGGTTTTTATTCAGGTAGAAAAGTTTATAGTGCATCTGGTGAAAATTATAATCCGCCATCTGAATTCTTCCAATATTATCCTATCCTGGAAAAAGTTGATGCGAATTGCAAAGTCTTTGAAATACCAGTAAATGTAAGTTATCATTTTGGAAACAGCACGAAGCAAAATTGGTTTGCTGGTGCAGGGCTTTCTACATTCTTGATGAATAAAGAAGCGTACAGTTATAGTTATAAGTACACTTCTTCAGGCCCTTCTTACCAGGCTGATTGGTCTATCAATAAGGAAAATAACCATTTCTTTTCAGTATTAACCATATCTGGTGGATACCAGCGGCAGTTAAGTAAAAGAGTATCACTTGTTGCAGAACCTTACTTTAAAGTTCCATTAAGCGGTGTTGGATACGGAAAAGTGAAACTGAATAGTGGAGGAGTTCTCTTTACACTTTCAGTAAAACCATTCGGAGAGAACAAAAATTAACATTTGTTGCCGGATTGAATGGAGGCAACCTTTGAAACATATGCAGCGATTGAGTAATAAACTGCGTATGAAACTTTCTTCTCTTTCACTCTTCATCATTGTTATTTTAACATTCACTGTGCTTATAAGCGGTTCATGTGGAAAGGGTGGTACTACCCCAACTCCTCCAAACCCATGTAGCGGAGTTACAGTTACAGTAAGTGGCACAACAACTAATCCCTCAGCTCCGGGAGGTACTAATGGAAGCATTTCAGTTACGGCTACCGGCGGTTCGGGATTTACTTATAGCATTAATGGCGGGGCTTTTCAATCATCTGGAACATTTTCGGGACTTGGCGCAGGTTCATATACCATTGTTGCCAAAAACAGCAGTGGTTGTACCAGAACATCCAGCTTTACATTGACTGCATCTAACCCTTGTACAGGGATTACTATTACAGTAAACGGAACGGTTACGAACCCGTCAGCACCCGGGGCCTCTAATGGAAGTATAGCAGCTACTGCATCTGGCAGTACAGGATTTACCTTTAGTATTAATGGTGGAACATTCCAGGCTTCAGGAACTTTCTCAAACCTGGCTGCCGGGAATTATTCGATAACGGCAAAAGATGCAAACGGTTGTACAGGTTCTGCTAATTTTGTTTTAACTGCACCAAATCCATGTTCTGGCATTACCATTACTGTAAATGGAACAGTTACTCATCCATCTGCAGCCGGGGCATCCAATGGAAGTATTGTAGCGACAGCTACAGGTAGCACAGGGTTCAACTATAGTTTGAATGGGGGAGCTTTTCAACCATCGGGAACCTTTAACAACCTGACTGCAGGTAGCTATACAATCACTGCCCGTGACCTGAATGCATGTACTGGTTCTGCTAATTTTACATTGACAGATCCTAATCCCTGCAGCGGTGTTACCATTACAGTAAATACCGCTACGACAGCGAATACTCCTTGTCAGCCGCCCAGTGGTATGATAACCGTTACTCCATCTGGCGGAACAGCACCTTATACATACAGGTTGAATAGCGGAACTTTTCAATCCTCGAATGTGTTTAGTAACCTTAATGCAGGTGTTTATTCCGTTACAGCGAGAGACGTAAATGGATGTATGGGGACAGCCAATACAGTTTTAGTGGCGGATCAGGCATCAGGTCCACTATTTAATGCGGTACGAACAGTATTGCAGAATAACTGTGTAAGCTGTCATAATAGTACCATTTCAGAAGGTGGAATGAACTGGACTGTTGATTGCAATATTGTTATGTTCAAAGACAGGATTCAGGCAAGGGCTGTAAATGCTAATCCTTCTGCAATGCCACCTACAGGGTTAATGCCTGCATCTGAAAGACAAAAAATAACTGACTGGATAAATGCCGGTGGAAGATATACTGATTAAGTATGGTGTGATAATGTGTAGTTCAAAGAGGTTTCCAAATATGGGAACCTCTTTTATTTTCCCCAGCGAAAAGTTTTAATGTCAATGCCAGCCAGGTCCAACACACGGTCAACAACGGTGTTTGCTACATCATCCAATGATTTGGGACGACTGTAAAAAGAGGGAGTTGCCGGACAGATAATCCCCCCTGCCAAAGTTATCGTTTCCATATTCCGGATATGTACCAGATTATAAGGTGTATCTCTCGCAACACATATCAATTTTCTTCTTTCTTTCAGTACAACATCAGCAGCTCTTGTAATAAGATCATTTGAAATACCCGTTGCAATTCTGCCAAGTGTACCCATTGAGCAGGGAATAATGATCATTGTATCGTATTGCCCTGAACCTGAAGCGAACGGAGCCATGAAATCCATAGTTCCATAAAACTTTACAGGATAACTTTTCCAATCTTCATTTTCCAATTCTGTTTTCCAGACCTCTTTGGCATTTTCAGTCATTACAACAGACAGCTCTTGATATTGCTCTTTTACCACTAATAATTTTTCAAGCAGGTTTTTTGCATAGATTGAGCCACTGGCTCCGGTAATGGCAACAATGATTTTTTTCATAACTGTAGTAACAGGTAATTCGATTGAAAGTTGTAGAAAGTTAACCGATTTTATGCAAACGTTTGCGACTGTCTTGTAGAAGAATTACTACATAACAACCGATGATCATACTATATTAAGTATTAGTGTTTTATTGAGTAAAGTCAATAAATATATTATACTATATACTTTTCCGTAAAAAGGTCAAAAAATGACAGACAAATGTTTTGTGTTATGGAATTATTGCCGATATTAGCATTGAATTTTCATAGGATAAGGTTTAATGGTTAATGG
>CAYVSH010000122.1:0-9421 GCA_964453625.1 uncultured Chitinophaga sp. | reverse complement strand
ATGAATATACTTAATGCTATGCCCGGATAAGTGAATGCAAATAGTTTGATGAACAAATCAAAATCTGTAATGGTATTGGTTATATATAATACGATGAGCAGTGTTGTAAACAGCCTCCATTGCACTTCCCGGAAGAAATTTGCCAGCACAGATTTATGCAGGCTCCATGCAAATGCTTCCAATACGGTATAAACGGTAAGACCCAAACCCATTGGAAATATCCAATAGTAGTAATTTACAAGGTTAGGGGCATTGGTTTTAAATTTTTGAATAACCAAATCCTTTATCAATATGCCGGTGATCATTACTAATACAAAGCCGACAAGGCTTATCAATAATGCCCAGGTGATCATATCATTTTTTTCCGGAGGAAGGTTATCATTGTAATAAGGATGGAATTTAAAAATGTAAGAAGGCATTGCTAATGATGCGAACGATGCCATTAATGTAGCGATTGCAATGAATATAGTGGTAAGTCCGTATTCAGCTTCTGTAAAAGTCCCTTCTTTGGTAAAGAAATATGTATTTAATAAGCCGACAGCAAAGCCAATATAAATAACAACGGAGGAAATGATACTTTGCCTGCGGATGCTGCTCATGCGGTAAAGATAGTGAATGGTGAAAAGTGAATTGTGAATAGCTAACTCTTCTTATTCGACTTTCTTTGTTGTGACATAAAAATTCTTATCAGCTGCAATTGATTTTGCTGAAAGGTCAGCTGTCATCGCAACTGTTTTCCATGCAGTCGTTGGTTGCAGCCATTCATCCATACCCTGAAGTTTTAATGGCATAGCAAAGCCATCCACACAATTTGCCCAACGATAAGAAAGATTGTCGCCATTTATTTTGTATTCCAGTTGAGGAATTTTTGTTGTTCTTAAGTATTGATCAAAGATCTTACTCAGGTTTTTCCCCGACACTTTAGAGAAATATGCTTCAACATCTTTGGAGTCAACAGTTTTATGATAAAACTCTTTGTTAAGCCCTCTTAGTATTTTTCTAAAAACCGTATCGTCATTGATAACCTGCCTTATCGTATGTAAAAGGTTTGCACCTTTATAATACATATCACCGCTGCCTTCCTGGTTTACTCCGTAGGGGCCTATTACAGGTTTATCATTTTGGATGTTTTCCCGTATACCCTGTAGATATTCATCTCCTGCTTTCTTACCATAATAAAATTCTGTAAATAATGTTTCTGAATAGTTTGTAAACCCTTCATGAACCCACATATCGGCAATATCGTTGGTAGTGATATTATTGGCGAACCATTCATGGCCACTTTCATGTATTATGATAAAATCCCATTTTAGTCCCCAGCCACTCCCTGAAAGATCCATACCGAGGTATCCATTTTGATAATGATTACCATATGCAATTGCACTCTGGTGTTCCATGCCAAGATGAGATGACTCTACCAGTTTGAAACCATCTTCATAAAAAGGGTACGGTCCAAACCAATATTCAAAAGCCTTCAGCATTGGTTTTACATCCCGGTTGAAGTGAGGTTTTGATTTTTCAAGGTTATAATCAAGTACCCAATAATCAATTGACAGATTTTGTTCTGTTTCTCCAATATAGCTGTCGGACCAATTGACATACTTGCCGATATAAGGCACAATATTGTAATTGTTGATGGGACTTTTTACCTGCCATGTATAAAGCATTGTGCCGTCTTTTTGATCATCCTTTGAATATAATCTGCCATTGGCAACAGCAACTAATGTATCAGGTACTTTTACTTGTATCAATGCACCTTGATCTGGTTCATCACTTTGGTGATCTTTGCAAGGATACCATACACTGGCACCTAATCCCTGGCAGGCAACGGTCATCCAGGGTCTTCCTTTTGCATCTTTGCTCCATATCCAGCCACCATCCCAGGGAGGATTAGTAGCTTCCTTTACTTTTCCGGAAAAATAGATCTTGATCGTATTTGATATGGCTTTGCCCTGACTTTGCAATATGGATTTTGCAGAAATGAACTTGTGATCTCCAAAATCAATGATATAAACATTGCCTGTTCTTTTATATGAAGTTATTTTTTGCTTGTCAAAAATGATGCTGTCGATCTTCATCGGCACCTGAAGGTCAATCTGCATTTTTTTATTCATCCCATCATTTAAAACATCAAAGCTGATCTGGTTCCAACCGGAAATTGTTTTTGATGAATAATCAGGTGCAACATAAATATTATAGGAAACTACATTCCACCAGGCTCTTTCAGGTGTTATCGTTCCACGAAGTGTATCCTGTTTTGTGAAATTCCCCTTCTGGTGTAATGGCTGGGCACAGGCATTAATGGAGAATACTGTTATGATAAAAATATATGTTGATCTGGTAATGTATTTCACGATGTTATTTTTTGTTCCTGTAAATTTAAGGTTTGATAATTAAGATGAATTATAAAGCAAAATGCATAAAGATATTAAGTAGTTGTTTCGTTGTTATACAACTGGCGGGTTGCTACAGCAAGGCAAAAAACGAAAAGAATATTTTTCATTACAATGAGTTTAACGGTATTGCTTCTCTCGATCCTGCTTTTGCCAAAAGTCAATCCACCATGTGGGCGGCACACCAGTTCTATAATACCTTGGTTGAAATTGATGACAGCCTTCATATTATTCCATCACTTGCAAAAAGCTGGGGTATATCTGCAGACAGAACCGTCTTCACTTTTCACCTGAGAAATGATGTCTTCTTTCATGATGATGTTGCATTTCCGGATAGTAAGGGAAGAAAATTAACTGCCTATGATGTAGAGTACAGCCTTTCCCGGATAATTGATAAAGAAACGGCCAGCCCGGGTTCGTGGATATTTAACCGGAAAGTGGATACTGTTCAGCCATTTAAAGCAATTGATGACACGACTTTTCAATTAAAATTATTACGGCCTTATTTGCCAATACTGGGTATCATCTCTATGCAATATTGTTCGATTGTTCCCAAAGAAGCAGTTGAAAAGTATGGTATTAATTTTCGTCGACATCCGGTTGGCACAGGCCCTTTTCGTTTTGTAACCTGGGAGGAAGGTCAGGCATTGATCATGAAAAAGAATCCCAATTATTTTGAAAAGGATGAGAGTGGACAAAGATTACCATACCTGGATGGAGTCAATGTTTCTTTTTATGACAGTAAGGCAACTGAGTTCTTATTATTTCGTCAAAAGCAGTTGGATTTTATAAACGACATTGAAGCTTCATTCAAAGACGAAATATTGACTAAACAAGGTGCATTAAGAAAAGAATGGAAAGGTAAGATCGTCCTTCAAACAAATCCATATCTCAATATTGAATACCTCGGTATTATGGTTGACACGACAAATATCCTGGTGAAAGATTCCCCTTTAAGATTAAAAAAGATCAGGCAGGCGATTAATTATGGGTTTGACAGAAGGAAAATGGTGCTGTATCTCCGCAATTCATTAGGTACACCTGCCGAGTCAGGATTTGTTCCGATGGGATTGCCATCTTTTGATACATCCGCTGTTAAAGGTTATCATTATGATCCTGCGAAGGCAAAACAACTTTTGAATGAAGCAGGATTTCCAGATGGAAGAGGTTTGCCACAAATAAAATTATTGACGATTCCCATCTATGCTGACATGGCGAATTTCATTTCAAAGCAACTGGAAGAATCCGGGATAAGGGTTCAGGTAGATGTAGTGCAAAAGGCATTGCTGCTTACTATGACGTCCAGTTCAACCGCAGCTTTTTTCCGTGGTAGCTGGATTGCAGATTACCCGGATGCTGAAAACTATCTTTCTGTTTTTTATTCAAAGAATCCTGCGCCGCCAAATTATACAAGGTATAAGAGTATTGCATTTGATGCAGCTTTTGAAAAAGCAATTACTGAAGACTACGATTCCATTCGTTACAAACTATACCAGCAGGCAGACCAGATAATGATGAATGATGCCCCTGTAGTGCCACTTTGGTATGATAAGGTTGTAAGACTGGTGCAGCCAAATGTAAAAGGCTTTTCACCTAATGCTTTGAACCTTTTGGAGCTGAGGCATGTCAGGTTGAAGTAAGAAAAATATTGTATCGTATTCCTACTATATATTTACCGGAATAGTACTTTTCCTATTGCGTATACTAAATAGGCATATTACTTTTAATGTCTGAAAAAGCCGTATTAATAGTTCGGATTTTTTCTAAGTATACTAATCCAACTTCCTACGTTACACCATCTGATCTCAACCCTTTGTAAAACAAAAAGCCGTACTATGAAATGTATATCTACCCGGATAACATTTACTTTATTATTCATTTTTCTTTTTTCCTTACTGGGAAATACTCAAACAAAATATAATTTTTCCGGTAGCACACTTGTAAGTGGTACTGCACTTTCAGTTGGTGCGGTATATAAGTTTTTAAACGTAAAGTCTGGTGTAGATGCTACCGTAAGGGTGGAAGCTATAACAGGAGGATTGAGCTTAACAACAATAGATGGCTCAGGTGGATTTGTTGAAGCATTACAGCCGACAATTTCTGTTCCTGCATACAGTAACGGATATGTTGAGTTGTTAATTACATTCCTGGTGTCAGGAACATCCACACCTTCTATTCAGCCAGAAATTCCTGTTACACCAATTGATGTAGATGGTCAAAAATACGGAGGTTTATCTCTTTATGAATTTGATGAGATCCAGGTTATCGGTGGGTACACTTATTTTCAATATGCAGGAAGTGAATTAACCATGACATTAAATGGAACCTGGGCCAGGGGTAAAAACAATGCTGCAATTGACTATCCGGGTATAGATACTGCACAAAAGCAAGTTATGTTTACTACTGTTAATCCAAGTGCATCATCAATTAGGGTTAGGGTAGGTGCTGATAATACATCAGGGTCTTCAGCTTCACGGTTAAGAAGTCTTTATTTTCAAAAATTCAATTATCCGTACACATATGTTCTGGAAAAAGAACCTGTAATAAGCTTTGATGGGACAATCAAAAATTCAGTGACGGAATTAAGAGGAACTTTAACGGATGCTCAGAATTATAATTTTTTGAATATAGAAAGAAGCACAGATGGTGTAAGCTTTTCTAAACTTGATCAGCTACCTGTTCAAAAAAATAGTAACCTACAAAACTTTTCATTTGTTGATGCTGGTATTCCTGACGGCAAAATTTTTTATAGGTTAAGGTTAGTGAATACTGCAAACAATTCCCAAAAAATCAGCTCAATTTTAGGATTACAAAACTTTTCTAATCAAAGCAAAGGTCTGGTTTTGATAAACTCAATTGTCAATGCATTTGATCCGGTGTTAATCCTTCAAGCTATAAATGAAGAGCCAGCAGATATCGGAGTAATAGATTGGAACGGTCAGACAATTCATCGGGTTCAATCTGATTTACATATTGGAATTAACAGGATAAATATCCCTAATTCTGTATTAAAAAAGGGGTATTTTGTTATAGTTGTCAGAAAAAAATCAGGTAATAAAAGTTATAAAATCATAGTACAATAAAACAGTTCAATAAATTTCATTGATCATTGCAGTTTTCTGAAATTAAAAGGTCAATGTTAATACAAAAGAGATGATTTATAATTTTAATTTGAACTCTTAAGCTTATCCTTGAACACTTTTCTGAATTTATCCAGTTTTGGACGAATAACTACCCTGCAATAAGGATTTGAATTCTCATTATTCTCAAAATATTGCTGGTGATATTCTTCGGCAGGATAGAACTCTGTAAAAGCAGTTATTTCTGTAACGATGGGATTGTCAAATGCACCACTCTTATCAAGTTCAGCTTTATATTTTTCTGCTTTTTCTTTTTGTTCCATATTATGATAAAAAATACCGCTTCGATATTGGGTGCCCACATCTGCACCTTGCCGGTTCAAAGTTGTAGGATCGTGTGTTTGCCAGAATACTTCCAGCAATTCATCAAAACTGATCTTTGAAGTGTCATAGACAATCTGGAGGCATTCTGCATGGCCTGTTCTTCCTGTAGTTACTTCTTTGTATGTAGGATTTTTAACTTGTCCACCAGTATAGCCAGATGTTGCACTGATGACTCCATCCAATTCTTCAAAAATTGCTTCAGTGCACCAGAAACATCCGTTTGCAAATGTGGCGGTTTCCGTTTTTCCGGTAGTTGTATATTCCATTTCAGTAGTCATTTTTTTATTATTGGGTATTACAGTTGTATTGTTGGCAGGTGATTTTTGTGCACAAGACACCAATGTGGTCAATGTTATTATCATTCCTGAAAAAAAAGCTTTCATATTGATTTTATTTATCTTAATGGCTGAAATAATTATGCAATTTACGTTAATGATGAAAAAAAGGTTTGTCAGTTACCTGCCATTCTATTTTTTTTCGGAAACCATTAACAGTATAAATATTATACATGAGTGATTAGCATATGGTATTATTGATTGTATGAATGATAAATTTTAAGGTGATATTACATTAGAATTACCTTCGCGGAGGCAAATAATAATATTTTACCCGGCAATACAGTTATGAAACTTTTTCCAGAATCCGCATCTGTACAACTTGAGTTTGACAAAATAAAAGGATTATTGAAGGACTATTGCCAGACAGAATATGCCCGGATAAAAGCTGAGCAACTACGTATTCATACCAAAAAGGAATTTGTTGATTTGGAATTGAAGCAATCCCATGAGTTTCGTCAGTTGGGTATCAATGGCATTTATTTTCCTTGTGATTTTTCTGCGAATCTTTCGAAAGAATTAAAACTGCTTGCAATACCTGGTGCATTGTTAAGTGGTGAAGAATTGATTCAATTGCGTAAACTTTCTGAGTCTATTGAAAATATTTTTCGGTGGTTTGATGCAGAAAGAAGAAATGCGTACACAGCGTTGGTGCATGTAATTAAGGATACTTATTATGAAAAAATAATTGGAGAACTAATAAGTGAAGTGATTGATGATGGAGGACAGGTGAAAGATAGTGCATCAGACGAATTGAAAGAGATAAGAATGAGTTTATACCGGAAACGAAATGAACTTCGCCGGTTATTTGATAAAATTGTTGCCAAACTGAATAAGCAAGGATACCTTGCCGAAATTAAAGAAAGTTTTATGAGTGGCCGGAGAGTGTTAGCCGTTTTTGCCGAACAAAAAAGAACTGTAAAAGGAATTTTACATGGAGAAAGTGAAAGCCGGAAGACAGCTTTTGTTGAGCCTGAAGAAACGATTGAACTCAATAATACGATCTATGAGTTAGAGAATGATGAACGAAAAGAAGTATACAAGGTATTAAAGGAATTGACGGCTAAGCTTTCTGTTTATGCACCACTTCTTTCTTCCTGGTATTCTATTGTTGGAGAATATGATTTCATCCGGTCCAAAGCAAAATTAGCAGCAGAGATAAGGGGTGAGTATCCTGTAATTACTGATAAAGCGATGGTGCATCTTATATCAGCATTCCACCCATTATTGTATCTCTATAACCAGCGAACTGGGAAACCAACGATTCCTGTTTCGGTAACATTGGATGATGCAAACAGGATACTCGTAATAAGCGGTCCGAATGCAGGGGGAAAAACTGTTACATTAAAAACAATCGGTCTTTTGCAGATGATGGTGCAAAGCGGATTGCTGGTTCCGGTACATCCATCGTCACAATTTGGAATATTCAAACAATTGATGATCCATATTGGTGATACGCAAAGCATCGAGTTTGAATTAAGTACTTACAGCAGCCACCTTCTGCATATGAAGCACTTTATAGAAAATGCAAATGGCAGAACTTTATTTTTTATAGATGAATTAGGAAGTGGCAGCGACCCAAACCTCGGCGGGGCATTTGCTGAAGTCATATTACAGGAATTAGGGAAGAAACATGCAATTGGTATAGTAACAACCCATTACCTGAACCTGAAAATAATGGCTGGTAAAACCAGCGGAATATTTAATGGGGCGATGGCATTTGATGAAAAAAATTTGTTGCCACAATATAAATTATTAGTTGGCAAGCCAGGCAGTTCTTACACTTTTTCAATTGCTGAAAGGATAGGGTTGGATAAAAACCTGATCAACCGGGCAAGAAAGCTGGTAGATGAGGACCAGTTCAGGCTTGATAAATTACTAAATCGTACCGAACAGGATTTGCGGGAACTGGAAGTAAAAGAAAAAGAGCTGAACAGATTGGTAAAAGAAAATGAAAAACAGAAAAAGGAATGGCAGCAGTTGATGGACAAGGAAAAGCATAAGCAACAGGTTGAATTGCATAAAGAGCAAAATAAGATAGCGGTTGAGCGGATATTATACCTGAAGGATATGGAAAGAAAGCTTAAGCAAATAATGATTGAATGGAGAAAAGAAGAGAATAAGAATAAAGTGATAAAACAAATGGAAGCATTGCTTTTCAAAAAGAATGAAAAGAAAGTAGTGAGTAAGATGCAGCAAAAGATTGATGCCAAATTCAGTGAGGTTGGTGGTGAGATAAAAGTTGGTGACAAAGTAAAAATGAGAAAGAATCATCAGGTTGGAGAGGTTATGGAACTAAGAGGTAAAAAGGCAATTGTAAAGATCGGGTTGTTGCCTATGCAGGTTGACCTGAAAGAATTAGTAGTGGTGCAGGAAAAAATAAAGAATGAAAAATAAAAGCGAAACCTTACGGGGTTTCGCTGGTATTTAATGAGTTTGCAAGTGGGTTTAATGAAATGCCTGTGGCTTTCATTTTGGCACCAGAAAATTAAATAATTTTTAAAATAAAAAACCCTCCATCGCTAAAGCTAAGGAGGGTGAGGCGGAGAGAGAGGGTCTTGAACCTTTCTCTCAATTCGTTTAGTAATAAGGGTTTCAAACTTTCAATCCTTGCAGGTCTCGGAAAAGTCTCGCTTCAAACATCTTTTGCACTCTCACATTTCCTTTACTGCTCTAAGCTAAGATACGCATTTTAAGGGCTTTTAAGCCCCTCAATTTATGCTCTTAGTTTTTCCTTCACGGTCTGCACAGGTAAGCCTGTATACTGGCAAAACTCCTCAATAGATACCAATTGATGAGGTTCCTTTGAGTAATGAGATTTAATCTTTTTGATCACTTCTCTGCCCCATCTTTCGCTTTTGCCGGTTACAATCTGTACATCCTTTGGATAAATACAAACTCGTTCCATTTCAATTAACTGTTTAATACTCTATCCATACTTTATCTATGCTTCAGGTACGGAGTAAAGACACTACAAATTTACTTCTTTTTTATCAGGGAAATAACAACACATGATGGAACAATATGCACATAACGGCAGGAACGGAAGTGAACATTTCATATACCACTAACGACAGTCTAATTTTATTGTCAAATACGATATTCTATCAAAAACTTTTAAAAATTAAAGTATGGCAAAGCAAAAAGGTATTATCAAATTGGATGGTACGATTGGCGGAATTACGTTTTACAAATCAACTCAGGACGGATACCTGGCAAGAGAAAAAGG
>CAYVSH010000121.1:0-9473 GCA_964453625.1 uncultured Chitinophaga sp. | reverse complement strand
TAGTAAATGTTGTTGGTTCTTCCATTGCCAGAACAAGCCACGGTGGCGCCTACACACATGCAGGACCTGAAATTGGTGTGGCATCTACCAAAGCATTTACTGCTCAATTAGCCGTGTTGACAATGATCGCATTGAAAATTGCTTATATCAAAGGCTCCATACCTGAAGAAAGGTATATGCGGTTGTTACAGGAATTAAATGAGATCCCAGAAAAAGTGGCATGGACACTAAACCACAGCGAATCCATTAAAGCTCTGGCAGAAAAATATAAAGATGCCCGTGACTTCCTTTATCTCGGCCGTGGTTACAATTTCCCGGTGGCATTGGAAGGAGCATTGAAACTAAAAGAGATTTCCTACATACATGCAGAAGGTTATCCTGCTGCCGAAATGAAACACGGTCCTATTGCTCTGGTTGATGAAAACCTCCCGGTTGTATTTGTTGCCACCAAAGACACTTATCATGAAAAAGTGGTGAGTAATATGCAGGAGATAAAAGCCAGAAAAGGTAAAGTGATCTCTGTTATCACCGAAGGCGATACCATGTCAGCAGAAATATCTGATGATGTGATGATCGTTCCCGAAGCTGATGAAATACTGGCACCCATGCTGAGTGTTATACCGCTTCAATTATTATCATACTATATAGGTGTATTAAAAGGTTGTGATGTTGATAAGCCAAGGAATCTGGCGAAAAGTGTAACGGTAGAGTAAAAACCCTTTTCCTGAAGAGGGAACTTAGGTTTGACCGTTTTCTAATTTTACCTAAGTTCGCTATAGTTTTATTCTTAATCAACTATAAAGCAATTTATTCTTTATGGTTTAAATGCCCCTTTAGGGGTTGGGGGTTTATCTATGAACATCATCAACAAAAAACCAATCTCCTCCCTCGGTTATGGCTTTATTGCCAAAGAATTTTTACCAAAAGGAAAAAATGAATACCATCTCCGAAATCTCCAGAACCGTAGCGGTATTAAATACCGTAAACTGACCGATGCAGAAATAAAAGTATTGGAGAAAAATGCCAATCACTCTGACGACTGGAGCAAAGTACTGGTCGCTGATGAATTTTATCCGAAGCTGATAAAGAACTGTTCTTTCTATGGCCTGGTACGCATCGGCAAACTGGAACCCTTCTTTGTAGAATTCAACAATCTGCAATTACCAGTTGGTTTGTATAATAGTACCATCATAAGTTGTGATATAGGAAACAATGTTGCCATAGACAATGTTTCATTCATGAGTCACTACATAATCGGGAATGAAGTAATCCTGGTCAACATCAATGAAATTGCAGCAACGGACCATTCAAAATTTGGTAATGGTGTATTGAAGCAGGGCGAAAAAGAATCCGTTCGTATCTGGATGGAAATATGCAATGAAAATGCAGGACGAAGCGTATTACCATTCAATGGTATGCAGCCGGGCGATGCATGGCTCTGGAGCAAGTACAGGGCTGATGAAAAGCTACAGGAAAAATTCAAAGAGTTTACCGATAAGAAGTTTGATACGCAAAGAGGTTACTATGGCAAAATCGGCGACCGGACAGTGATAAAGAATTGCAAGATCATCAAAGATGTATGGATTGGAACAGATGCCTACCTGAAAGGTGCCAATAAAATAAAGAACATCACTATCAATTCCTCGCCTGAGGCAAAATCACAAATAGGCGAAGGCTGTGAACTGGTCAATGGCATCATTGGCTATGGTTGCCGGATATTTTACGGAGTGAAAGCCGTTCGCTTTTTTATGGGCAGCAATTCACAATTGAAGTACGGGGCAAGATTGATCAACTCCTATCTTGCCGATAACTCTACTATCTCCTGCTGCGAAGTGTTGAACTCACTCATCTTTCCGGCACATGAGCAGCACCATAATAATTCTTTTCTCTGCGCTTCAACCATTTTGGGACAAAGCAATATGGCAGCGGGCGCCACCATTGGCTCTAATCATAATTCAAGAGGGGCAGATGGTGAACTTCAGGCTGGCCGTGGTTTCTGGCCAGGATTATGTGTAAGCCTTAAACACAATTCAAGATTTGCTTCGTTTACAATCATTGCAAAAGGTGATTACCCTGCGGAACTGGATATACCCATTCCGTTTTCATTAGTAAGTAATGATGTAAGCAATGATAAACTGGTGGTGATGCCCGGCTACTGGTTCATGTATAATATGTATGCACTGGCCCGCAATGCCGGCAAGTATACTGGCCGTGACAAACGATTAGACAAGTCACTTATCATTGAATATGATTTTCTGGCACCCGATACCATCAATGAAATGTTTACATCGCTTCAGTTGTTTCGCCAACTGGCAGCAAAGGCGTTTGCAGAAAAGACCAATAAATCAATTCCTGGTAAAGACCTTTTGAAAACCGGTGAAGCCTTACTGGAAAACAGGAAAGATGAAATTGCAAAACTGGAGATACTGGCAGAAGGTTTTGAAAACACCAGGCGAAAAGTGAAAGTGGTAAAAATGACTGAAGCCTATGCCCTCTTCAAAGAACTGATCATTTATTATGGCGTCTCGCAACTTGTCCATTTCATCAGCACAAGGAAAATAAAAACATGGCAGCAATTATTAAAGGCACTGCCTGCTAAACCAGAACGTAACAGCTGGATAAATACCGGCGGCCAACTGATGCCTGAAGCTGCTGTCAATTCTTTGCTTCGCAATATCCGTTCAGAAAAAATAAATAGCTGGGACGAAGTGCATGCATTCTATGCAAAGAAGAGTAATGAATATGCAGCGGATAAATTCCGACATGCATTTGCAGCATTGCTCGAAGTATTGAAACTGACGCCAAAACGCTTCACTAAAAAGCTTTTCTTCCAATTACTGGGACAGGCCGTTACCACCAAAGAATGGTTATGTACCGGCATTTATGCATCCCGTGCAAAAGATTATACCAATCCCTTCCGCACTATGATGTATGAAACAGAACAGGAAATGGAAAAAGTGATCGGCAAACTTTCAGAAAACAGCTTTATCCGGCAACAGCAACAAGAACTGGAAACCTTTACCCAACGCACAGAAGAGATAATGGTACAAATGAAATGAACAGAAAGGTAGATGCATATATAGAGGCATTGCCGGAAGAAAAAAGAGAACTTTATCAGCAGCTCAGGGAATTAATTCTTGAGAATGTTCCGGGAGTAGAAGAAAAGCTGAGTTTTAAAATTCCTTTTTATCATTATTTCGGAATGTTCATGTACCTGAATCTGACTAAAGATGGTGTTGATGTAGCCTTTTGCCGCGGCAAAGATTTGCTTACCACTTTTCCGCAACTGGAGAATAAGGACAGGGCCATCATTGCATCGGTCTGCATCAAAAACAAAAAAGATATTGATGCATTTGAAGTGCGGCAGATGATCATTACCGCTGCACATTGGAATGAAGAAGCCAAACGGCTGAACATTTCGATAGTGAAGAAAAGATCAGCTACAAAAAAGAAAAGTAATAAGAAATAAGCTACTGCTTAATAAATCGGAACACCGACCTTGTATCAGGCGATGATGCCAGCACATGATAGGTACCTGCCGCCAGCCCAACCACATTCATGCTGATAGTATTGCTGCCTTCGCTGATGTTAGAATGCCATTGCCTTACCACCGTACCCGAAAGATCATATACTTTAAAGTCAACACCGCCTTGCTTAGCCGCACTTATCGTTGCCGTAGCAATATCCTGTACAGGATTAGGTGCAATGGAAGTGATGACAAAACCTTTATCGCCGTTAATAACAGCCACCTGGTTTGAATAACGGGAACCGCCGCTTTGCCTGTTCACTTTTACCCGGTAAAGGTTTGTACCCTTATCAAGGTTAAAGTCCGTAAAATGATAATCCAGTTGACCATTAACAGGATTAACAGTCCCGATTGTTACAAAAGAGCTATTGCCAACGGATCGTTGCACTTCAAATGAAGCGACATTAGCTGTCTCAAATACCTTCCATGAGATAACACCGGTATTATTTCTTTTTTGGGAAGCGGCTGTAATAAAATAATCTACAGAAAGAGCATATCCACCTGAAGTTCCAAGTGCATAAGCGACCCTTGCATTATTTATTCCTATTGCAGAAGTTGTTTGTATTGTCCATGCGGGGTCTGCTCCACCCGGTACAATATTTCCATTACCAGAAATTATACTCCATGGAGCTGTGCCAGCAGGATCGGGATTCATTAGAATTTCCATATTTCGTGGCTGTGGTGTAGCTCCGGGATTTGCATCTGCGGTGGCATATTGAAAAGTAACATTGACTCCAGCAGTTGCGGCAGAAGCCAAAATACTCCAGGTACGGTTAATACCAAATGAAGGAAATGCTATGCCTGGATTTATATCATTTTCAACTCTTGCAGAAAAATCATTATTCGAGCCATTTGTAATTATGACAGGATTGTAAGAAGTATTACCAATAGGAAAAGTTTTTGTAGAACCTATCAAATTAAGTTTCAAAAATCCTATACCATTGGTTCTTATATATGCATTCTGACCTCCATTTGAGACCGTTCCCGTAACAGTTAAATTATTAGCACCTAATTCAACATAAGTATTATTGGTTGACAATAGTGATACATTTCCTGTAATAGTTTTATTGGATGTAACGGTTACTAAAGTGTTATTGAGATTTGAACCAATATCTAAACCATTAGTTGTTGGTAATACTAATGAGCCGGAACCGCCTAATTCTGCTGTTGTTCCGTTAATGATAAATTTTCCAGAAGGCGTAGTACCGTTCTGACCATCAATATTACCTGCACCCCTGATTCCGTTTCTGAATATCTTTTGTCCGGTTGAAACAAAAATTATGTTAGCACCAGCTTCAAACACCCCATTAAATCTTGTATCAGCCCCTGCACCTATGTTTCCTGGATTCACCAATGTTTTAAAAACTGGGATAGTAACGGCATTTACGTCAGGAAAAAAAATCACTCCTGACGATCCAAAAGCACCAGTTGAGTTCCATTCAAAAACAGAATTATTTTCCCAAACATAAGAAGCTGAAGTAGCAGCCAACAAATGGTTATTACTGCCACCGAACAATGTACCATCTCCAAGACGTATTGTCCCACCAGTTTTTATTCTTATTGTTGCACTTGCATTTAGTGATTGATAATTTGAATATCCTTGAGAGGACAAAACATGATACATACCACCTGATTGGATTTCAATATCATCGCCAGTACCATTTGCAACCGTTAATATATTTGAGGCAGGCATTTGATTTACTAATACTCCTCCGTTCAAAATAAACACTTGATCAACAGTTACTGAAGCAGCTAACGTTACGGTATGACTATTTCTAATCAAAATAGTATTGGCACTGCTTGTTGGTGAAAGAGTTGCCGGGCTTATCCAGCTAATATTATCGGGAGAAGATTCCCATGTGCTGGCTGTTCCCCAATTTCCGAATTGTCTCGAACGGAAATAATCTGTAGCCGCAGACATACACCCATTTATTCCGTTCTGTATGATCTCAAATGCTGATGAAAGTGAACTTGTTACGGTCGGACTATTACTAACAATCCTGATACGATATGCAACTCCTGAAACTGTGCCTGCAGGTATTGTAAAAATTATATTGCCTACCGGGTCAAGGCCATCTACAGGAGCAGTAGCAATTACAACTGGCGATGCAAATGAGCCTGTGTTATCTGACAGCTGTACAGTAAATGTTCCGCCCGTAATAAAAGTTCCTGTTGCTGTATAATCTACACTTCCTCCAGCACCTGTTGCACAATTTGGTAAAGTAAATGGAGGTGTGTGTACATTATCTATGGTAATAGAATAAGCAGGACCTAATGTTGCAGTAAACCCAAAATCATCAATTCCTAAACCATCATCTGAACCGCTTGCATCAAAATCGTTCCACCTGATAAAAAAATTGGATCCGTTAGGAATGTTTAAACCAATAATAGTATGACTGATCGTTGTTTGGTTGGCCGCTAAATTACCATCCAGAAATCCAATTGTGCCGGCTGTAACAGGAGCTGTAAAATCTAGTAGATTTGCATCAGTCCATGTTCCAGGTGAGGTTAAGCTTGTGGCATCCTGGCTATATTGAAAATCCAACTGGTCTGTTCTGCCAGTTGTTCCCAATCGCCACTGTTCTCCCTTATAACTGATAGCAAGTTCTGTTATGGTTGAGCCGGTGTTATTGGTAAAATAAAACCCGATAGTGGGATTCAATGAACCTGATTGAAGTCCTCCTAAGGTCCTATCTCCGGGAATAGCCACAGATCCAAAATTATAAGTGTCCCCTGTGTTTGCCGAACCTGTTCCAGAAGTAATTGTTGTGTTTGCATTTGTACCTGACTCAGAGAAATACCAACCGTTCAATGTTGAATTTACCAAATTTAGATTACCCAAAGCAACTGTAGAATTTCCTGTTCCTAATCCATCAAAATTTTGGGAGTATGTTGTTAAGGTTAAAGAATACTGTGAAAACAGAAATGAGTGAAATGAAACTAATAAATAAAAAGACAATAAAAACCTTTTCATCGCTACATTTTAAGTTTATGCAGATACGGAAGACCGAAAAGATTTTCAGGAGATGATGGATAGCAGCAAGATAAGGCTTCTGCGTTAACTAAGTGTTAGCTCTTAGTACAAAAAAGAATGGTTGTGGAAAAAAAATGGCAACAGGATTATATTCTTTTCCTGATAGTATCCACCCGGGCTTTCATCGTATCCCTAATTTCTTCCATCTTATCTTTCATTTTTTCCATTCCGTCCTGCATTTTATCCTTCATCTTATCCATACTTTCTTCGATGTTGTCTTTTATTTCCTCTTTGTCCACTTTGTGGTCATTGTTACAGGCGGTCAGTGCAAGGGCAAGTGCTGCAAGTGTCAGTAGTTTTTTCATGTGGTGTGTTTATTATTTAATGGTTCTATTTACGTCCTGTTGCTGAATCTCTTTTGCTCTTGTCGGGGAAACTGAGGCTGGCACCATCCATCTTATCTTTTTTTACAGTGGTGGTATCCCTTGCATCAGGGTCTTCAGCCGGGGCGGTCATGGTGGTATCTATTATATAATAATGCTGTGAACTGTCAGTATCCGGTGTATCTGTTTCACCAGCCTTCTTCCCGCTGTTGTTACAGCCCACCAGCAAAATGAAAAAAATAAATATGGCAGCTATCCTTTTCATATGTTATTTTATTCGCAGGAATGGGTCAATTGCTACCCGGTATTAAATTATCATCGCCCACACTAAGTTACTAAGTGATTTTAAATTTACTTACGTATTTATGATGCCAGAAACTCTGGTATGGACATCCAAATCAATACGGCTGGTTCCTTTGTATCACTTATCCCTGAATTGTACACCGGCCGGCTGGGATGTGTCTTTTCTGATGGAGTTGTTACCTGTTTTATCAGGTGAAATATTTGTTGACGGTTTTTCGGTCATTGTTGAGTCATCGGCGCCAAATGTAACTTCAATCCCACTGTCTTTATCATCTGATCTAGTTGTTTTTTCTGCTTGATTATTACAAGAAGCAAGCAACAGGCCGATAATTATCAAATTCAAATACTTTTTCATTTGCTTATTTTTTCCGGAAGAAAAGCCTGATCGGCACACCCGTCAGATCAAAATTCTCCCGCAGTTTATTCTCCAGGTAATTCTTATACGGTGTCTTTACATCATCCGGAAAATTGCAGAAGAATGCAAAAGAAGGTACCGCCGTTGGAAGCTGTGTTACAAATTTTATCTTGATGGCATGCCCCCGCACTACCGGCGGATGGTAAGCGGCAATAGCTTTCAAAATGGTATCATTTAGTTTGGAAGTGGAGATACGTTGTTGCCTGTTCTCATATACCTGTAATGCTACTTCAATGGCTTTAAAGATCCTTGTCTTTTCTTTGGCAGAAATAAACAGGATGGGTACATCATTGAACGGTGCCAGTTTTTTCTTTAGGGTGGCTTCGTATTCTTTGGCGGTATTGGTTTCTTTTTCTACTGTGTCCCACTTGTTGACCAGCACCACCAATCCTTTTCCTTTTTTGGCTGCCAGACTGTAAATGCTGAGGTCCTGTGCGGCAATTCCTTTCTCCGCATCTATCATCAATAAACATACATCTGCCTCATCCACTGCTTTTATGGCACGGATGACAGAATAAAATTCCAGGTCTTCATGCACTTTGGCTTTTTTGCGGATACCGGCCGTATCTATCAGCACAAATTCTTTCTGAAAAAGATTATAGTGTGTATGAATTGAATCTCTTGTTGTTCCGGCAATATCACTTACAATGGTTCTTTCTTCACCGATCAGTGCATTCAGCAATGATGATTTACCGGTATTCGGCTGACCGATGATGGAAAACTTTGGCAAGGCATCGATCGCTTTTGCTTCTTCAGAATCATCCTCTGTTATCAGACCGGCAACGGCATCCAGCAACTCACCTGTTCCGCTGCCGCTGGCTGCTGCAATAAAAAAAACCTGTTCGAAGCCAAGACTATAAAACTCTGCCGCTTCCAGCATCCGTTCGTTATTATCCACTTTATTTACAGTAAGGAAGACAGGTTTGGTGCTCTTTCTCAAAACACCAGCCATGGCATCATCCAGGTTGGTCAATCCGGTTTGTGCATCTACCACAAACAAAATTGCATTGGCTTCCTCCACAGCAATCAACACCTGCTTGGCAATTTCTTTTTCAAACACATCTTCACTGCCTGATACAAACCCGCCGGTATCAATGACGTTAAATGTTTTGCCATTCCAGTCGGTAACACCATACTGGCGGTCTCTTGTTACACCACTTTCATCATCCACAATGGCTTTGCGTTCTTCCAGCAGGCGGTTGAACAGTGTACTTTTTCCTACGTTGGGCCGGCCAACTATTGCGACGGTAAATGACATAATACTTTTATGAAAAATGCTAATTAATTAATTTTTATCCCCTTCTTGCAAGTCAATGGTCAATGGTGAATGGTGAATCATAAATCATTCACTATTGACTATTCACTATTCACTAATACCCGTACTCCTTCAACTGCAAATCATTCTCTCTCCACTTTGGTTTTACTTTTACAAACAATTCCAGAAATACTTTCCGGTCTATAAATGCTTCTATATCTTTTCTGGCAGCAGTTCCGATCTTTTTTATCATCATTCCTTTTTGCCCGATAAGTATCACTTTCTGTGTTTCCCGGTGAACAATGATGTCGGCAACAATCTTTACCAATGTTTCCTTCTCTTCATATTTCTGTATCAGCACAGCAGTATGATAAGGAATTTCATCCTGTGCCAGTTCGTATATCTTTTCCCGGATGATCTCACTCACAAAGAACCTGGTGTGCAGGTCACTGATATCATCTCCGTCATAAAATGGTTCTCCTTCTGGTAAAAATTCCAGGAAAGCATTCACCAGTTTCTTTTTATTGATACCGGATAAAGCAGAAATGGTAATTACTTTTTTACAATAAGTCCTGGATGCAAAAAAATCAATCGCTTCTTTTATTCTTGATTCGCTT
>CAYVSH010000120.1:0-9764 GCA_964453625.1 uncultured Chitinophaga sp. | reverse complement strand
TTTGTAACCCTGTAAATGAATTCTCTTTATTAATCTTCCACAAATTCCAGAATATCTCCCGGCTGGCAATCCAGTGCTTTGCAGATAGCTTCAAGTGTACTGAAGCGGACAGCTTTGGCCTTTCCTGTTTTTAAGATGGAAAGATTGGCCAGGGTAAGATTTACTTTTTCTGAAAGCTCATTCAACGACATCTTACGTTTGGCCATCATTACATCTAGGTTTACTACTATCGGCATGGCTTATACGGTTAATTCGTTTTCAGTTTGCATTTCAACACCTCTTTTAAATAACTGGGCAATAACTAAGAGTGTAACACCCATGAATAACCACACATCAGCACCGGCCAGCCGCATATATTGTATGCCAGGCATTTCCACTCCCTGCTTTACCAACCACTCTGTATATTTTTCACCCCACCAGCAGAAGAACCCTGTACCCAAAGAAAGATAAGCTACATTACTGATGAAACGTCGTACCTCATCTTTGAAAGGCAGCATCACATTTAACTGTTTCTTGTATGAGATCTTTATGATAGTATAAAATATCAATGCTTTCATTACTGCTGCAATAGTCATAATGAAAGTGATGGAGAAGAAATGACTGCGGTCGTGTTGCAGCAATGCCGAGAGATCAACCTGTTTCCAAAGTTTACCTACAGCACCGGGTTTTACCAGCGAATAAATTGCATTGAATAAAAATCCGCCTGCTTCAATACATAAACCGATAAAGATGATCCAGGCAATTACCAGCAGCACCCTTAGCACCTGCTTTGTACCAATTTTAATTTCCATATTCTTATTCTTTAAAATTATTATGCGAATATAGATAATTATTTATTGATAAACAATAAATATTTTAAATTAAAAGATAAAAAATCCGGTGGCCATTTAATTATGAACCACCGGATATCTATGATTAATGCTTATTCTCTTCCGTCAAAGATGTTACCTAATCCGCCAAGTACACTACCTTCTTCTTTGCGTTTGTAAGTACCGTAAGCTACTATACGACCGGCCAGACGGCTTATCGGTAATGACTGTATCCAAACTTTGCCGGGGCCCTGCAGTTTGGCAAAGAATAAACCTTCACCACCAAACATGAAGTTCTTAACCCCTTTTACAAATTCTATATCGAACTGTGTTTGCGGGGTGTAGGCCACCACACAACCGGTATCAATTTTCAATATTTCTCCGGGTTGTAATTCTCTCTCTACAATGAATCCGCCTGCATGCAAAAAAGCCATCCCATCACCTTCTATCTTTTGCATGATGAATCCTTCTCCTCCGAAAATACCTACACCCAGTTTTCTTTGAAAATGAATACCTACACTTACCCCTTTGGCAGCACAAAGAAATGCATCTTTCTGTGCAATGATGGTACCACCAAGTTGGTGCAAGTCCATCGGAATGATCTTACCGGTGTAAGGTGCTGCAAAACTTATTTTCTTTTTTCCTTGCCCTGAATTGGTAAAAGCTGTCATAAATAAACTTTCACCGGTTAAAACCCTTTTTCCTGCACTTACCAGTTTACCAAAAAAGCCGGTGGGCTGTTGTGCAGACCCATCACCAAAAATGGTCTCCATCTGAATTCCATCGTCCATCATCATCATGGCGCCACTTTCTGCAATAGCCGTTTCCTGGGGATCGAGTTCCACTTCTACAAATTGTAATTCTTCACCATATATCTTGTAATCAATTTCATGATTGTTGCGGTTTGAATAACTCATAGTTTTTAATTTTTTCTAAAGATAATAAACAGAAATACAGGATTATTCCGGCATATTGATAAATGGTGCGGAATAAACGGGGGTTTTCTTTACATTGCTGGCTCCAAAAAAAAGTAACATATATATGAAACAAAAATTTATGCTGGTACTATCCCTTTTTATCGGGGGCATAGTAGCCGGGCAAACAAAGCTGATTGAAAAAGTAACGAAGACCGGTGACGAGATCGTTATCCCGTATGAGAAATACAGATTGGATAATGGACTTACGCTGATCATACATGAAGACCACAGCGATCCGCTGGTAAGAGTAGACGTTACCTACCATGTGGGATCGGCAAGGGAAGAGATCGGCAAATCAGGTTTTGCACACTTCTTTGAGCATATGATGTTCCAGGGTAGTGATAACGTAGGTGATGAGCAGCATTTTAAAATAGTAACTGAATCAGGCGGTACATTGAATGGTACTACTAATCGTGACCGCACCAACTATTTTGAAACAGTTCCCAATAATCAATTGGAAAAAATGCTGTGGCTGGAAGCAGATCGTATGGGTTTTTTATTGGATGCAGTTACCCAACAAAAATTCGAGATACAAAGAGCCACTGTAAAGAATGAAAGGGGGCAGAATTATGATAACCGTCCTTATGGTCTGGCATTTGAAAAAATGAGCCAGGCTATGTATCCTTACGGGCATCCGTATAGCTGGCTAACCATTGGGTATGTAGAAGACCTTGATAGAGTGAATGTAAATGACCTTAAGAATTTCTTCCTTCGCTGGTACGGACCAAATAATGCAACACTTACCGTTGGTGGTGATGTAAACCCGAAAGAAGTGGTGAAGATGGCTGAAAAATATTTTGGTTCCATACCCCGCGGACCTGAAGTGGCAAATATGCCAAAGATGGTTCCTGAATTAACAAAGCACCGCTTTGTCTCTTATATTGATAATTATGCAAGAGTACCAGTAATGTTAAAAGCATATCCTACTGTTCCCAATTATGATAAGGATATGGCAGCATTAGATTGCCTGGCTGAGATTTTAGGACAAGGAAATAATTCTATCCTGTACCAGGAGCTTGTAAAAAAACAACTGGCTTTATCTGCTACGGCCAATCATTCTAATTCTGAATTGTCTGGTGAATTTATGTTCCAGTTGGTTCCATATCCGGGAAAGTCACTGGCATCCATGTTTTATTTATTAGACCAGGCATTACTGGCTTTTGAAAAAAGAGGTGTGACAGATGAAGATATTGCCAAATTCAAAGGCCAGCAGGAGTCGCAGGTAATTAATAGCATACAAAGTGTATCTGGTAAAGTGGCGCAACTGGCCGCTTATGAAACCTTTACCGGTAACCCCAATATGATCGGTAAAGAGCTTGAAATGGTGAGAGCCGTAACGAAAGAAGATGTGATGCGGGTTTATCATCAGTATATTAGAAAGAAACATCCTGTAGTGCTGAGTGTATTGACCAAAGGACAGGAAAAAATGATTGTAGGTGATAATAACTATAAAGTAAGTGAAGAGGGATACAAAGCTCCTGATTACGGATATGATGGCCTAAAATATGTAAAAGCTAAAGACAATTTTGACCGTAGTAAATTACCGCCAAGTGGACCAAACCCTGTGATAAAAGTTCCTGCCTTCTGGACAAAAGATCTTGGTAACGGCATCAGGGCTATCGGTACTGAAAATACAGAGCTGCCATTAGTGAATATTTCCATTAAACTACCCGGCGGACATTTAATGCAAGCTAATAACTTAGATAAAGCCGGCCTGGCTTCCTTCTTCGCATCAATGATGAATGATGATACGAAAAAGAGATCAGCAGAAGATTTCAGTAAGGAACTTGAAAAATTGGGAAGTAATATCAACGTATCCAGCGGAACAGATGGTATCAGCTTCCAGGTTTCTACTTTAAAGAAAAACCTGAATGCTACACTTGCTTTACTGGAAGAAAGAATGCTGCAGCCAAAATTCACTGAAGATGCTTTCAACAGGTTAAAGCGTCAGACATTGGAAAGTTTCAAACAAACCAAATCACAACCGGCTGCAATTGCTACAGCTGTGTTTGATAAAGTAAACTATGGAAAAGAAAATATCCTTGGCATCAGCCAGCGGGGAACAGAAGAGACCGTTAAGACATTTACTTTACAGGATGTAGAAAACTATTATGCGAATAATATTGGTTCACAGGGAGTAAACGTGGTAGTTGTTGGCGATGTAACAGAAAATGAAATTGTTCCGAAGCTTTCCTTCCTGAATAAATTACCAAATAAAAAAGTGGAGATACCCGCTGTAAAAGCAGCTAGTACTGTAGAGAAAACAAAGATCTATCTTGTAGATGTAAAGAATGCTGCTCAAACAGAATTTCGTGTGGGTGATATCACTAACCTGAAGTATGATGCTACCGGTGAATATTACAGAGCTTTCTTAACCAACTATGCATTAGGTGGTGCATTCAACAGCCGTTTGAATTTGAATTTAAGAGAAGACAAAGGCTGGACCTATGGTGCCCGCAGCGGATTCAGCGGCGATAAATACACCGGCGAATTCAGCTTTAGTGCTGGTATCAAAGCTGCTGCAACTGATAGTGCACTAACAGAAGTATTAAAAGAACTGAAAAATTATGCTGCCAATGGCATCAATGAAGAAGAAATGAAATTCATGAAGAGTGCATTGGGGCAGATAGATGCACAACGTTATGAAACTGGTTTTCAAAAAGCTGGTTTTATCGGCAGAATATTAGAATATAACCTGCCTGCTGATTATGTTGATCAGCAAAATGAAATACTTAAGAACATAACCAAGGCAGAGATTGATGCCATTGCCAAAAAATGGATCAATGCAGACAAGATGAATATACTGCTGGTGGGTGATAAAGAAAAAGTATTGCCAACCTTACAGAAGTTCGGATTTGAGATCATTGAACTGGATATTGATGGTAACCCGGTTCAGAAGAAAGGATTTTAACATAACTACTTACTGATAGAAAAAGCCGTTCAGGAATTCCTGAACGGCTTTTTCTTAATTAGGTATGATGCTATTTATTTAGCCTTCATCCAGATAACAACTTTACTACGGTTAAATTGCCGGGGAGTTTCCAGCACTATTTCATTATCATTTGCACCAGCTATAAAATAAGTTGTAGTTAAAAGCATTGGCTCGGTGGAACCCGGAAAATTAAAACTACCATCCTGGTCAGGATATGAAAAACGGAATTTCATTCCTGCTTTTTCTTCATCCTTCTGTTCGTCATCAATCATAAACACTGCATCCCAAGTTTTTTCATCATCAGTAATTTTTACCAGTGTATCATTCACAAACTGAAGAACGAATTTTTCTCTTTCGGCCTGGTACTTTTTTGCAAAATCATCCAGTTCTTTTTCTTCATCAAACCATTTGTATGGTTTTTCTTTCTCAATGCCTGAAGCAAATGGAGATATTGTACCTATACGGTTGGTAGTAAATGTTTTACCCTTTATCAATAGTTGAGCGGATGAAATAGAAGCAGGTGCCGGTAACCTGTTTTGTTTTTTTTGAGAACAGGCTGTAAGACAAGAAATAATAAACAGAAGAAGGATTATTTTTTGCATGATCATTATTTATTGCAAAAAAAGCACTTTCTACGTGGAATAAAAATACCCAGCTAAGGGTAAATAAATGAACAAGAATATACTATAAAAGCGAAGCGGCCCCCAACCAAGGAGCCGCCTCTTATAACCAAAACCAACCACCACACATAAGACTCTTATTCCACTTCTTTCGCTGCCTCTTTTAACTTACCTAACCACACTTTTTTGCCCTGTATTTTTCTTACTGCAAACATGATCCCTACAAAAATGAAAAACAACGGGCCGAGAAAACCAAATATTGCAATAAATCTTGTTCCATAGAATTTCTCCATCGGTCTCTTTAATCTTTCTGCAATCAGGTACATACTCGGCACCATTACCAGCGTAAGGAAGAAAGAGAATAACAGACCGAATATGATCGTCCAGCTCAATGGTCCCCAGAACACCACACTATCACCACCAAAGAAAATATTCGGACGCAGATGACTGAACAATCCTGCAAAGTCAATATTGAATCCTATTGCCAACGGCAATAATCCAAGTATGGTTGCCACTGCAGTTAGCAACACCGGAATGATCCTGATCTTACCTGCTTGTATAGCAGCTTCTCTTGTACGCATACCACGGCCACGCAGCTCATCTGTAAATTCTATTATCAATATGCCGTTCTTGATCACAATACCTGCCAATCCAACAATACCAACGAGCAACATGATGGTTGCAATCGTCATTCCTGTAATTGCATAACCTAATAACACACCAATTACCGAGAAGAATATCTCTGTAATTACAATGAACGGTTTACTCATTGAGTTGAACTGCAATACAAGGATCAAAAAGATAAGACCGATGGCTATCATGAATGCCGTTCCAAGGAATGCCTGTGTTTCCTTTTCCTGTTCACTTTGTCCGCTCAGTTTTATCGTTACATCAGCCGGTACTTTTTCTACCTGTCTGAACTCATCAATCTTCATCTGCAGGTCTGCATTTATTCTTCCTACTGCAGTAGGATCAGGTACATTGGCCTGTAGCTGAATGGTACGTTTTACATTCTTTCTTTTTACCGCACCGGTTGTATTGGTATAGTCAACACTGGCTACTGCACTCAGCGGAATTGATTTTACCTGCATCGTATTCATATCCATGAAAGTGATACGCATATTCAGCAGGTCAGTAATATTATTCCGCATCAGTTCTGTATTACGCAACTGTATCTTGTATTCATCTTCACCATCTTTTATCTTGCTCACTTCTTTTCCAAACACAGCAGTTCGTAATTCCATACCGATCTGCCCGGTACTAATACCTTCCAGCATTGCTTTCTCCCTGTCCACATTTACTGTTATCTCCGGGTTCACCAGGTCAACATCAGGTTGCAGGTTTTCCATTCCTTCAACACGGTTGGTATCTAAAAAGTTGAAAAGCCTTGTTGCAACAGCAGATATTTTATCAAAATCGTCTCCTACCACTTCTATATTAACCGGAGGATCAGTGGGAGGACCACCATCTTCCTGTGCCACTTCTATACTAGCACCCGGAATTCCCTGCATAGCTTCTCTGATGGCTTCTTTATAGACCATAGTGCTTTTGCCATGCCTCTTTTCAAACTCTACAAATGATACCTGGATACGACCAAGGTTGGACTGAATACTTCTATTATTATCTCTTGGATTATTTGCACTTACTGCAACATTGCTGATAATACTTTCTACAATACTGCCTTCTGCACCTGGTTTTTCTTTCTCCAATACTTTCTCTACTCTTTTTTCTAAAACCCTTGTTACACTATCTGTATATTTTACATCAGTACCTGCCGGTAATTTTAAATAGACATATACAAAATTGGGATCACCACTTGGGAAGAAGGTTGATTTATTTCCTCTTACCATCAGCAACAATGCAGAAAAAGCGAAAATGCCAAACAAAGAAATAAATGCCCAAACCGGCCGCTTGCCAACCAATATCCATTTCAATAATTTCTCGTAGCGGTTCATCAGCTTTGGTAATGCTTTGTGCTGGAAACGATGTATCACATCATTCAACACATAGGAATTCAATATCATGAGCAAAGCCAGGAGAATTAAGAAATTGGCCACACCATGAAAACCGGGCAAATGCAACAACACTCCTGCTATAACGAAGGTTAAAAACCATTTGTTCCTGAACACAGCATTCTTTGGTTTCTCAAATTCTTTTCCTTCCGGCTTCATAAAGCTTACTGCAAAAACAGGATTGAAAAAGAATGCCACGATCAATGAAGCTGCAAGTGTAAGAATTAAAATTGTCGGCAGGTAGATCATGAACTTACCTATCAATCCTTTCCAGAATAACAACGGGAAGAATGGCGCCAGTGTAGTGGCTGTTCCCGCCAATACCGGAATGAATACTTCGCCTGCTGCCTCCTTCGCACTCCGGACTATCGGCACTTTGCCGTTATTATAAATACGGTGTGTATTTTCTATTACCACAATGGCATCATCTACAATAATTCCCAACCCGAACAACAAGGCGAAGAGTACGATGAAGTTCAGTGTAACATTTGTACCAATAATGCCATCTGCAATCGGTAAGAATAAGAACGCCACGAACACACTAAGCGGCACACTCAATGCCACAAAGAAGGCATTGGTAACACCCATGAAGAACATGAGAATAATAAGCACCAGTACAAAACCAATGATGATGGTATTGATCAGCTCACCAAAGGAAGTTTTTGTTTGTTTGCTTTGGTCGCCGGTAAATTCCACCCGAAGATTAGATGGCAATACTTCATCCTTTTGCATTTCCTCCACCGCTGCCTTTATCTTATCTGCACAGTCAATAAGGTTTTCGCCGGCCCTTTTTACAATATTCAGCGTAACCACATTCTTGCCATCCAGCCGTGCATAGCTGTCTTTTTCTTTAATAGTATCTTTTATTTCAGCTATATCCCGCAGGTAAACAGAAGCACCCTGTGCACTGCTACGCACCACAATCTCCTGCATATCGGCGATTGTTTTGAACTGGCCGTTTATTTTCAAGGTTCGCTTCATATTACCCACTTCAATGAGGCCGCCGGTAATATCATTGTTCTCCCTGGCAATAGCATTTTCCACATCCATAAAGCTCACTCTGGCTGCAGTCATTTTATAAGGATCAACATTTACCTGTATCTCCCTTTCTGGTGCACCAACTATTTCAGCCCTTGTTACTTCACTCAGTTCTTCAAACTTATCCTGCATTTTATCAGCATAAGCTTTCAATGCCATACCATCATAATCGCCGCTTATGTTCACAAACATGATAGGCATTTCACTGAATGCAAATTCCTGAACATCGGGTTCCTTCGTCAGGTCATTCGGAAGATCGGCTCTTGCCTTATCAATCGCATCCTTTACTTTTAATTTTGCCAGTTCTGTTTTTACATCTGTATCAAACTCCACTACTATCAAACTATAATCGGCCTGTGATGTACTTTGTATCTTATTCACCTTAGCACCACTGATACCTTTCAATTGTTTTTCAATCGGCCGGGTAACCAGGTTCTCAATATCTTTTGGTGAGTTGCCGACATATACAGTAGCAATTGAAATGGTAGGAACAACAATATCCGGGAACTGTTCCTTGGGCATACTGTTGAATTGAATCAACCCATAAACAGTGATCAGAATAGCAATGATATACACCGCCGTTCTATTATTTACTGCCCAACTGGTTGGACCAAATTGCTTGAATTTATCTTTAAGCCCTTCAAAATTTTTCATCAGAAATATTTTAACTCGTCAATTTTTTAGTTTTGATTCCCGGCTTCGGTACTACTTTCATCGTCCCTTGCGTCGCACACTTTATCGTCCCATTCGCTACTCATCATTTGCCATTATCATTTTGCTAATGCCACTGCCTGCCCGTCATATACTGTCTGGTAGCCTTCTGTAATGATAAGCTCACCGCCGGTCAGTCCGCTTTTTATTTCAATCAAACCACCGTATGCTTCACCAACAATGACTGTTTTCTTTCTTGCCACCATTTTATCACCGGCTTTTTCCATCACATATACAAATTTTGATTTTTCATCACTCTGTACCACATTGACAGGAACAGCCACGGCTGCTTTTGCTTCATAGTCCAATATCTTCATAGTTGCTGTCTGGTTCGGTTTCAGCATCGGGTCAGAAGGAAGTTTTGCTTCGGTAATAAATGATCTTGTTGTTGGATCAACCGAAGCACCCACCACACTTATAGTAGTATTGAAAGCCGGCTTACCACTTTCAGGAACTTCTACTACCACTTTCTCTCCCTGTTTCACCCTGCCGATATAATTGTCAGGCACTTTTGTAACTATTTTTAAATTGCTGGTATTAACGATCCTGATACCGGAATGAGGCATTGCAGCACTTTGCGGTGAAAAGAATTCTCCCACTTTTACATTCATCTCATCTATCACACCACTTATACCTGCATATACGTTTGACATATTTGCCTGCTC
>CAYVSH010000119.1:0-9806 GCA_964453625.1 uncultured Chitinophaga sp. | reverse complement strand
AGTATAATCCAGATGGAGATTTAACAGACTATTTACAACTCTATGGCGACCTTGCATCTAAATAAATCACTAACCCGGTTATAAATTTACTTTGTGAATAACAGATATTTTGTTTTGAACCTGATAGCAATCGTTGTCACGGTTGCTATTGTATTTTCAGCTTGCAGAAAGATCAATGAGGCCACTGAACTTGGTAGCGGATTGATTCCACCGATTGATAACATCAACACATTTGAAACTTATCTCGATATTGAAACCGATAACAAGCTCTTTAATGACACTACAAAAGTTTATTTTAATGATGACCTAGCAATAGGCCACATTAGTAATGACCCTGAATTTGGAATCACTCATTCAGATGCCTATTTTAATATCAGTCCGACAATCTTAGGTACGTATCCTTTTTTTAATAAAGACTCTATAGTTGGAGTGGACTCTGTAATACTTTCCCTGGCTTACAGCTCGTCTTATGGCGATACTAATACATTTAAAACTATCAGGGTATTTGAAATTGCACAGAATGGCGGTTTTAATGACACTACATTGTATAAATATAACCACCCCGATTTTCTTACAACCGGTGGCCAGCTTGGTTTCAAAACTTATCAAAGTAAAGCTTTAAAAGACTCAATACAGATTATCCGTAAAAGGGACACCTCTTATCTCACAAATGTAATCCGTGTGCCATTGAGCAGCACTTTGGGTGTAAGACTTACCGGATATGATACTACAAATACAGCCAATGGCGGATACAGAACAGATTCAATTTTCAAAAATCTCTTCAGGGGATTTGCAGTTAAAGCCGATAACAGTGGCAACTCGTTGGATTACTTTTCGCCAACGAATGCAAATACAAGACTGATCGTTTATTATAGGGTGAAAAAGAATGGCACCATTGATACCACTTCGACAGATTTCTATCACCAAACTCAGGGTCAGGCATCACTGGTAAGAAGAACTCCGGGTGCAAATTGGAATACCTATTTAACCAATGGTATTTCAAACGATGATAAACTTTACCTACCAACTATTCCGGGTTCCTATGGGGAGTTAAAAATTCCGGGTTTGGATACATTCCGTAATTCAGTAATACACCGGGCTGAAATAGTAGTAACACCATTACCCTCACTGCAGGAAAATATTTTTGGATATCCACTGGGATTATTCCTTGATCGTATCAATAATGCAGGTGATACTGTATATACATTTGATAATGATATGCAGATCAATTTTACTGGAAATTCATATACCTATGACATTGCAGCTTTTGGTGGCCTTTTAAAAACTGACAGCACCATCCGTTTTAACATATCAAGATATGTCCAAAACATAATTACCACAAAGAGCCGAAACTTTACACTCAGGCTTTATGTTCCAGTCAGGGCTTTTGTTTATTCCCCCGGATTTAACCTTACCAACCAGATTTTTGTAACCGATAGGCCTGCCTATGGTAGAATTGTGGTAGGCGGAGGAAGTTTCATTAATCCAGCCAAGAGGATGCGATTAAGAATCATTTATTCGAAATTATAAGAGTTATTAAGATATGTTCAAAAGTCTGTTTTCTAACTAAAGCGGACTTTTTTCATTATAGCTGCACCCTTATCTTTGCCGCCTAAATTTTAATTTTCATGCCTTATTTATTTACTTCTGAATCTGTAAGTGAAGGACATCCTGATAAAGTAGCTGACCAGATATCCGATGCATTGATTGATAATTTTCTTGCTTTTGATCCACAATCAAAAGTGGCTTGCGAAACATTAGTTACAACCGGACAGGTAGTTTTAGCAGGTGAGGTAAAATCCAAAGCTTACCTCGATGTACAGGAAATTGCAAGAGGTGTGATCCGGAAGATCGGCTATACCAAAAGCGAATACATGTTCGAAGCCAGCAGTTGTGGTGTTTTATCTGCAATACATGAACAGTCTGCTGACATCAATCAGGGAGTAGATAGAAAAACAAAGGAAGAACAAGGAGCTGGCGACCAGGGAATGATGTTTGGCTATGCCACCAATGAAACAGATGATTATATGCCGTTGGCATTAGACCTTGCTCACAAATTATTGATTGAATTGGCTGCCTTAAGAAGAGAGAACAAACAAATAAAATATTTAAGACCAGATGCCAAAAGCCAGGTAACATTAGAATATGACGATAATAATAACCCGGTTCGAATTGATGCAATTGTAGTTTCTACACAACATGATGATTTTGACACTGAGCCGAGAATGCTGGCAAAGATCAAAGAAGATATTATCAAAATATTGATACCAAGAGTTAAATCAAAATATAAAAAGTATGCAAAGCTTTTTAATGATAATATCAAATATCACATCAACCCGACAGGAAAGTTTGTAATTGGCGGGCCTCATGGTGACACAGGTTTAACAGGCCGCAAGATCATTGTAGATACTTATGGTGGAAAAGGTGCCCACGGCGGTGGTGCATTTAGTGGAAAAGACCCTTCCAAGGTTGACCGTTCAGCAGCTTATGCTACAAGGCATATTGCCAAAAACCTTGTGGCTGCCGGTGTTGCCAGTGAAGTGTTGGTGCAGGTTTCATACGCAATTGGTGTGGCACAGCCAACCAGTATCAATGTAAATACATATGGAACCGCTAAAGTAAAATTAAGCGACGGTCAAATTGGTAAAATAGTAGAAAGCATTTTTGATATGCGTCCTTATTTTATTGAACAGCGTTTCAAACTCCGTTCACCAATTTACAGTGAAACGGCAGCTTACGGACATATGGGACGTAAATCAGAAGTGGTAGAAAAGAAATTTACTTCCCCGGATGGAAAAACAATTGTAAAGAAAGTTGAATTGTTTACATGGGAGAAACTGGATTATGTAGCTAAAGTGAAAAAAGCATTTGGGTTGAAATAAAAAGTTAACTAACCCAAAGCCCAACAGAAGGATGGGCTTTAAACCCCGAAAGATTACAAAGTCTTTCGGGGTTAATATTTTAATGCCTCTTATTATAACAATAGAACTGATCGCCACTAATAACTTATTTTTGAAAAGTGAAAAATTTCAGACAACAGAATAGACCAAAGAAGAGTTCATTGGTGGTTGGCCGAAAGGCAGTAACCAGTGCTTTGCAATCAGGTCAGCAGCTTGACAGAATATATCTTGATACTAAAATTCAGGGAGCAGATATAAGTGATATAAAAAGAATGGCAGGTGAGAACGGTGTTCCCATTAACTATGTTCCGGTATTCAAGCTAAACAGTTTTAATGTTCCCAATCATGATGGTTGCATTGCGCAGATTGCCAAGGTGCAATACCAGAATTTACAGGATGTTATTTCATTCGTTACTGAAAGCGGTGAAGCTCCTTTGTTCATTATCCTGGATGGAGTAACTGATATCAGAAATATTGGAGGAATCGCCAGAACTGCATTTTGTACGGGAGTTCATGCCATCATTATTCCGGATAAAGGAGTGGGAGCATTGAATGAAGACGCCATTCTTACTTCAGCCGGAGCATTAGAAAAAATTCCGGTTTGCCGTGTCAATAGTTTAATGAAAGCCGTTGACGAATTGCATTTAAACGGAATCAAGGTTTTTGCAAGTGAAATGACTGCGGAAAAGAATATTGCTGATGCTGATTTTAGTGAACCGTGTGCCATTGTGATCGGCAGTGAAGAAAAAGGCATCTATCCGGCATTGATGAAAATTTGCGATGAGAAAGTGAAAATCCCAATGGTCGGAAATTTTGAATCTTTGAATGTTTCTGTAGCAACCGGAATAATTCTTTATGAAGCAATGAAACAGCGAATGAAATGAGTAATGATGGCAAAATAAAATTGATCGAATGCCCCCGTGATGCCATGCAGGGATGGAAAACATTTATTCCGACTGAAAAAAAGATCGAATACATTAATTCCTTGCTAAAAGTTGGATTTGATACCATTGACTTCGGAAGTTTTGTTTCCCCAAAAGCGATTCCGCAAATGGCAGATACAAGTGAAGTAATACCTAAACTCGAAATTTCAAATTCCAAATCAAAATTGCTGGCAATCATTGCCAATGAAAGAGGTGCCAATGACGCTGTACTATTTGATGAGATCAGCTATATTGGTTTTCCCTTCTCCGTTTCAGAAACTTTTCAGCAAAGAAATACTAACTCCTCAATTGAAGAATCGTTAGAGAGGGTAGAAGAAATTCAAAATCTATGTATCAAAACAGGTAAAGAACTGGTAGTGTATATCTCCATGGGTTTTGGTAATCCTTATAACGATCCTTATGATGAAGACCTTGTTTTTGAATGGGTGAATAAACTGGTGGCAATGGATATTCGTATAATTTCATTGGCAGATACTGTTGGAGTAGCAACTCCTCAACAGGTATATGATGTGACAAGTTATTTGGCTGAATCATTACCCGGTACTGAAATCGGCGTTCATTTACATTCTACACCACAAAACTGGAAAGAAAAACTGGAAGCCGCAGTGAAAGCAGGTTGCAAACGTTTTGACGGAGCCTTAAAGGGAATTGGTGGATGCCCAATGGCCGATGATGAACTAGTAGGCAACATGAACAGTGAATGGATGATTACATACTTCAAAGAAAAAGAACTGCTAACTGAACTTGATACTGAAGCATTATCTCATAGTACTTCGCTGGCCGAAAAAATTTTCATTTAAGTTTTGACTATGGAATTCATGCTTAATATTGACATAAAGAAATTACAGCCGCTTATTTCATACGAGGATAAATTGATGTTGGTTGGTTCCTGTTTTACAGAACATATTGGAAATGCATTAAGTGATTTAAAATTTCCTGTTCTACAGAACCCTAATGGGATTTTGTTTGGGCCTGATGCAGTATGTAAAAGCTTGTTATCCTACATTGAAAACAGGCAATATAAATCAGAAGATCTTTTTCAGTTAAATGAAATTTGGAACAGCTGGCAACATCATAGCCGCTTCTCCAATATTAATGCTGATGAGGCAATCCGAATCATTAATGAATCGCAACAAAGAGCCCATGACTTTCTTAAAAAAGCTGACTGGCTTATTATAACACTGGGTTCATCATTTTCATACCGATTAACGCATCATGCTTTGCTGGCATCTGAGGCAATCAGTAACAGTGTGGCTAATTGCCATCGGGCACCTGCAAACTGGTTTGAAAAAGATATGCTGACAATTGAAGAAACAAGTAACCTGCTTGAAAATTGCTTAAAACAACTGAAACAGTTTAACCCGAATCTTAAATTCATTTTTACAGTAAGCCCGGTACGGCATATCAGGGATGGGGTAGTGGAGAATAACCGGAGTAAAGCGAGGTTGATAGAATCTGTCCATTACATCACTGCCAAGTTTGAATCTGCGTATTATTTCCCTGCTTATGAATTGGTGATTGATGTGCTCAGGGATTACCGGTTTTATGATATTGACCTGGTTCATCCAAATTATCCGGCTACAGAATTTGTAATGGAAAAGTTTGCTGAAAATTGTATAGATGAAAAAACAAGGGAGTTGATGGAGGAAGTAAGAAAAATTGTGATTGCAAGAAAACACAAAGCTTTTCAGCCGGAAACAAAAGCCCATCAACAATTTTTAAAGATACATTTTGAAAAGGCAAAGGAACTACAATTAAAATATCCTTTTCTTGATTTGAATAATGAGATCAGCTACTTTTCACAAGTTTAAGTTCATATTGCTTCTCTAAATATTCTTCCAGTCTCATTAATAAAGTCAATTGGTTTTTTGCCCTGTCAAAATTATGTTCGGAATATTCAGTGGGATAATAAATATCCCCATTCAGATAGTCTGTAAGAAACCGAAGTGCCTGCATGTAAATAATCAGCAGGCCCGAATAATGAATATACTTTCTCTCACTTTCAGTAAATAACTCTCCCATCACTTCCATGTAGCTGCTTACGATAGCTTCATAAAATTCTTTATTGATACTTATATCATTAATGTCTGTGCTGTTTTCATCATGGCTTCCTGCCATAGAACGAATCATATCGCCGATATCTGAAAAAAAATAACCCGGCATCACAGTATCCAGGTCTATTGGACAAACTACATTCCCGGTTTCTTCTTCAAAGAGTATGTTGGAAATCTTGGCATCATGGTGCATCACTCTTTTTTCAAATTCCTCTGATTGAGTAATAACTTCATAAAAGCTTACATAATGTTCCCTCTCTTTCAGTTGATTGATAATATTGGCTGCTTCAAGCAATCGTTCATAATTCTTTCCATGCAATGATTGTTGAAATTGTCTATAACGCAGAGCCAGATCATGAAACCCATCAATGGTAACATATAGCCTTGATATATCAAGAAATTCAAACTGGCGGGTAAATTGGGCAAAAGTTTGAGCCACTGCTTTTACCTGTATTATATTTTCAACTGACGTTTTTGTTTCCGTACCTCCGATAAATTCCATTAACCGCCAGTATTCATTATCACTGTCAATGAAAACTTTTTTTTCCTTGTTGAGAAATATTGAATCCGGGTCGGCAAAATAAAAGGGTTCAGGCATTTTTTTTATTACTGGATCCCAATCAATAAAACTCCATAGCAGTTCATGGTTCTCTCTTACTTTTTCCGGCTCCGGAAAAACATGTTTATTGATCTGCTGCAAAATATAGGAATGCCCGTTACGCTGAATGGTCACCTTATAGGTTTTATTGATCAGACCTCCGGTTAACGGTACAACAATAAAGTCATCATATTTTGCAGAAGCCATCAATGCTTCCTGGTAAGGTGGATTTATCATGATTGCAATTAGTGAATCCTGTCGCCTCTTACTTCAAGGTTTTGAATAATGCTGGCTTCATAATCCAGCCATTCTTTCCAACGGCTGCGAACTTGATCTTTATCTATATAAGTTTCGGCCAGTTCGATGAATGAAGTGTAATGTCCTGCTTCACTTTCCATAAAGCGGCGATAGAATTTTTTCATGTACGGATCGTTCAATCCTTCACTTAGTCTTTTGAAACGTTCACAACTTCTGGCTTCTATCAAAGCCATGGTCAGTAGCTGATCTAAGAATCTATCTTCCACTGCTCCGCCTTTTCGTTGAAATTCAAGCAGCTTATTAACATATTCATCTTTTCTCTGTTTGCCCAATTTCAGGTTTCTTTTCTGGATTTCTGCGAGTACCAGCCTGAAATGACCCCATTCTTCTGTAACAATTGGCGAAAGCTCTTCCACCAGTTTTTCCCGGTCGCTATACCGCTGAATGAGTGAAATGCATGTATTGGCTGCTTTTTGCTCACACCAGGCATGATCAGTTAGTATTTCACCCAGCGATATTTCGGCCAGGTTTACCCATCTTGGGTCGGTTGGAAGTTGAAGGCCAAGAATGTTTTTGGTGTCCTGAGATAGTTCCATCGGTCAAATTTATAGTTATACGCTGAAAATCAGTGAAATTGGGTGTAAAATGGCTCAAAAAAACAGCAAAAAGCTTTTGCTGTTAAGCATATCTGGCTTACCTTCGCCGCTCGAAATAATTCGGATGACAAACAAAGATGCAAGTCTAAAAAATTAAAAAAAGATGCCATTAACAAAAGAAAAAAAAGCTGAAGTAATTACCGCATTTGGTGGTAAAGCAATTAACACCGGGTCAACAGAAGCCCAAATTGCCCTGCTGACTGAAAGAATAAGCCAGATCAGCGAACACTTACAGGCAAACAAAAAAGATTTCTCAACACACCGCGGACTGATGAAGCTGGTTGGTGAACGTAAAAGTTTGCTGAACTACCTGCAAAAGACAAACCTGCAAGGTTACCGTGCATTGATCGAGAAACTCGGATTAAGAAAGTAAGACCCCAACCCTGAAGGGAGTTTTGGGAAAGTCTTTGTATCCGAAATTTAATCGTAGAAATTAATTTCACTATAAGCTATTCCCAACTTCACCCGATGTTGGGAATAACTGTTTTTGGTCTATAATGATTTCACTTCCTTTTTTGAGTTTTCTAAATGCTCAATAGCGAACAGAACGCTGAAGAGTGCGACGCAACGGAAGCTGATAGTAGCAATACAGTTAGGCTCATAAACTTTCTATTTACTCATTATTAATTTCAATTTTATGTTGACACAACCATTACAATCAAAATTTACTATAAGAGATGGTCATGAAGTGATCATTGAAACAGGCCGTTTGGCCCGCCAGGCAGATGGTTCAGTAACTGTTCGCCAGGGCAATTGTATTATTCTTGCAACTGTTGTTGCAAACAAAGAACCAAAAGATGGACAAAGTTTTTTTCCATTGTCTGTTGACTACCAGGAAAAATTTGCTTCTGCCGGTCGTATTCCCGGATCGTTCTTCAAAAGAGAAGCTAGACTGAATGATTATGAAATCCTGACTTCAAGATTAATTGACAGGGCACTTCGTCCGTTGTTCCCGGAAGATTATTTATGCGATGTGCAGGTGCTTGTATCCCTGATAAGCAGCGACCCGGAAATTATGCCTGATGCATTGGCTTGTTTAGCTGCATCTGCTGCATTAGCCGTTTCTGATATTCCTATCCAGGAAATTATTTCCGAAGTAAGAGTTGGTCGTATAGACGGACAATTTGTAATCAATCCTACAAGATCTGAATTAGCAAAAGCTGATTTTGAATTCATAATTGCCGCTACCAATAAGAACATTATGATGGTGGAAGGGGAAGCTAAAGAATGCCAGGAAGAGGATTTGATAAAGGCTATAGAAGTAGCACATGAAGCCATCAAAGTGCAAGTGAAAGCCCAGGAAGAATTAAGAGCCCTGAAAGGAATCACTACAAAGAGAGATTATGTAAAACCAGAGCATAATGAAGAGGTAAGAGAGAAAGTAAATGCATTTGCTAAGCAAAAAGTTTACGAAGTGGCAAAAGGAGCTTTGGCAAAGCATGATCGATCTGACAGATTTAAAGAAATTGGCGAAGAATTAATGGAACATCTGAAAGCTGAATACAAAGTAGCAGAAGGTGAAGATTTAGCTGACAATATTAAGAAATGGGCAAAAATTTATTACGGCGATTTGCAATATTATGTAGTTCGGGATATGATCCTGAATGATAAAGTACGTTTGGATGGCCGTAAACTGGATGAGGTTCGTCCGCTGAATATGGAAGTGGATGTATTGCCTTCTCCGCATGGAGCAGCCTTATTCACAAGAGGTGAAACACAATCTCTTACAACTGTTACTTTAGGAACTGCATTAGATTCTACATTAGTTGAAAGTGCTGCGGTTTCTGATTATTCTAAATTCTTCCTTCACTATAATTTCCCTCCATTCTCTACCGGTGAGGTAAAAATGATGAGAGGTGTTGGTCGTCGTGAAGTTGGACATGGAAACCTTGCTCAACGATCGTTAAAACAAATGATGCCAGGTGGAGATTTTCCTTACACAGTTCGTGTAGTAAGTGATATCCTGGAATCAAATGGTTCGTCTTCTATGGCAACTGTTTGTGCCGGTTCTTTAGCGTTAATGGATGCAGGTGTTGGTATTCCAAAACATGTATCTGGTGTAGCAATGGGATTGATCAGTAAAGGTGATCAGTTTGCTGTATTGACGGATATTTTGGGTGATGAAGATCATTTGGGAGATATGGACTTTAAAGTTACAGGAACAAGAGACGGTATATGTGGTGTGCAAATGGATATTAAAGTAGATGGGCTAAGCATGGATGTAATGCGTAAGGCATTGGCACAGGCCAAAGATGCCCGTTTACATATTCTGGATGCGATGTATGTTGCTATTCCTGAAGCAAGAAGCGATGTAAAACCTCATGCACAAAGAATGGTGAAACTGTTCATTGATAAAGAATTCATAGGTGCTGTAATCGGGCCAGGTGGTAAAGTGA
>CAYVSH010000118.1:941-10020 GCA_964453625.1 uncultured Chitinophaga sp. | reverse complement strand
TTTGGTTGCCAAATACGGCGCCGACACTTTCCGCATGTATGAAATGTTCCTCGGCCCGGTAGAAATGAGTAAACCCTGGGATACAAAAGGCATTGAAGGGGTGCATCGCTTCCTGAAAAAATTCTGGAGATTATTTGCAGATGAAATAAAGGGGCTTATTGTAACTGATGAAGAACCAACAGCAGCAGAATTAAAAGTATTGCACAACACCATCAAAAAAATAGAACAGGATACAGAACGTTTCAGTTTTAATACCGGTGTCAGCGGTTTTATGATCGCCACCAATGAACTGCATGATCTGAAATGTCAAAAAAGAAAGATACTGGAACCACTGTTGATATTATTGACTCCTTATGCTCCGCATATTGCAGAAGAATTATGGTCATTGCTTGGTAATACTTCAAGCATCCTTGATGCGGCTTATCCAAAGTTTGAAGAGAGATATGTAAAAGAATCTTCAAAGGCCTATCCGGTTGCTATCAATGGTAAAACAAGAACAGAACTCACCATTGCATTGGATGCTACGCAACAACAGGTAGAAGAAATTGTACTGGCCAACGAAACAGTACAAAAATGGCTGGAAGGTAAAACACCAAAGAAGATCATTTATGTAAAAAATAAAATGATCAACGTAGTCATTTAAAAGTTTTTTATTATTGGTATTCTCCGAAACGGTTTTGGTTGTACAATGAACATCCAAAACCATTTTTGCATAAAAGAATAGTCATCGCTTCCGCCTTCATATTATTAATCATAGGTACTGCAAAAAGTCAGTCAGCCTATTTTCTCTCAAACCCGACATTAACACCAGATGCACAAACCGTCATCTTCTGTTTTGAAGGTGATCTGTGGAAAGCCTATGTGAACAATGGGCAAGCTGTACGGCTTACCGCAATGCAGGGCAATGAAACAAGTCCAAGGGTTTCTCCTGATGGTAAGTGGATTGCATTTTCAGGAAGACAATATGGTAATGCAGATGTATTTGTAATGCCTATAAATGGTGGCGGCATGAACTTTTATGGTTCTTTGCCCGATAATTTTAAAGTGGCTGTTAATGCCAATCATCCGCTCATTGGTAAGATACTCTCTGCAGATGAAGCACAACAAACAGTGTTGGCCAAACAGGCTTTTGATCTGGCATTATTTGCCAAAGGCATGCTGAAATGAAAATATCTTACCGCCTTTGTGGAAAGAAGTGTGGATGTGTTGTAAGCATCATTTGATAAATAATGAGATGGGTTAATTCTCTCGGGATATGTATGTCCTTTAAAGGTTATTTTATATTGCATGTGAAAAAGGGCTTTTCCTGATAATCGATAACTTGTTTTAGATAAAGGATAAATCATCTGTATACAGTTGTATCATGATTTTAGAAAAGTGGTCATGATCAATTACATTTCTTTTTATATTTTCAATTAATGATCCTGCTAAAAAAGGCTGAGCCAAAAGATGAAGCATTTCTTGAGAGTGTTTACCGGTCTACCCGGGAAGAAGAGTTAAAGCTTACCGGTTGGTCAGATATACAAAAGGATGCATTTATACATATGCAGTTTAAGGCACAATATGCTGAGTATAAAACAAGGTTTCCGGATGCATTAGTTCAGATAATTGTTTTTAAAAAAAAGAATGTAGGACGTTTTTATACCTGGGAAGGGGAGAAAGAGATTCGTTTACTAGACATTACAATATTGCCGCAATTCAGAGGAAAAGGAATTGGAACATATCTTTTAAAAGAACTGGTAAAGAAAGGAGATACGTACAAAAAGAAAATTTCATTACATGTAGAATCTCATAATCCGGCTTTGCAATTATATGTCAGGTTAGGGTTTATTCATATAAGCAATAACGGGCGGCACTACTATATGGAAAGAGAACCGGAAAATAGCTGATTAGAAACGTTTACAGTTGCCGGTAAATTTTTTCTTTCAATCCTTTACAGAAGAGGCTTTATCAATTTCCTGGAGAAGTATTGTTTCCATGGAACCGCATTCATCAACATTTAACAGAGCACTGGATAATATCTCGGTATTTATATCAAAAAACCGGTTTACCCTGTTCACTTCATTTGTTGAAAAATCGCATAGGGCAGGATCTGATTTTACCCAATGTTTACGACAGGCAATCGGGCGAACCGGATAAATACTGCATATGTTATCTTTTAAAAAAACACATTTTGAAACATCAGAATAGGACTTTCTTCCAACCGCAGCCTGTTTGGTTAAATAGCCTGTATCAATACTAATATCATTCTGGTTGCAAAAACTTAATATGGCAGCCGCCTCATTACCCGAAATATCTATATCAATATAGCAGCAGGCCGTACAACCGGTTTTGCACTGAATATCTTTCTTGTCTGCTTCAGAAGATGCGTTGAAGAACCCGTCGATAGCCTTATATACTTCCTTTATAGTTTCTTCCCTGCTCTGAATGCTGAGATTTCTGAGTTGTTGGATATAGCCATTTATCAAACCAAGTATCTGTTCTATAGTATCCCGGTTAGCCGGATGTTCCATTAATGATCCAAGATAATCACGGAGTAATGCAGTTACTTTATAATTACTATAACCGTGAACAGGTTCAAAACTATAAGGTAATTCAGACATCTTTTAATGTTTATAAACTGTTTCTCTTCCTGACCATTGCATTACCTGTAAAATCACCGAGTGAAATAAATACAGAAAAATTTGCAGTAGAATATCATTGAGAGAAAAACTATTACTAATAATACATTGAAAGTATACTTATTTCAAAGTATAAATAATGCAGGCAGGCGAAACAGGATGATTTTTAATGATCGTTTAGCGGATAGCTATGGATTTTTTTCTCTTCTCACCATCAAAATCTATATCAATTACTCCACAGCCCTTATCGTTTCCGGATGCTGAATGGATGATAACTTCACTGTGCACATTATTCAAAGCAATAACCGGTAAATTATGAAAATTGTCCGGGTGTCCTCCAATGATGATATCAAGGTTTGCTGATTTTTTAGCCAGTGTCAGATCATCAGGTTTATTATCATTTTTATACCCAAGTTGAGATACACAAACAACAACAGCACAATTCTTTTCATTCTTCAGTAAGGCACTTAAAGAATTGATCTTATCATAAATATTTTCTTCTCCGGGATTAGCATTGATAACGCCGGTTCTGATAGTTCCTTTAGTAATAATTTTATAATCGCTGTTTATTTCAGAAACATCAGAAGCAGGTTCTTCGGTAGGGTTCTGTAAGTTTTGACCGGCATTCAGAAGAATGGCATTTTTATTTTCGGTTTTAAAACTGCTCATATACCGGATCACTTTATATTCTTCCGCCTGGCTGCAGGTCGTATGTATAAAAACCAGTTTATTACTATGGCTGCTCAGCCCTGAATAGGTTGAAGTGTTTGCAAGTGATGAAAAGGGTTTTAAAGCAAGTACAGCGGCAGTAGCCATACTTCCCTGAATTAAAAATTTTCTTCTTGAGTTCATATTACAGGCGTTTAAGTTTTATTAAACTAATACAAAATACAGGTTCTTTTACAGCCTGCAAAAAAAATTTAAGTATCCATCTTTACATATAACCACAGTATTTATATTTGAACATATAGTCTTTTCATCGTTATTATTTTTAATTTGAACAGTGAACGGCTATTTTCACATCAGTTAGCAACTTTTATAAAAGAATCATAAATGAAGTTAGGAGTTTTGTATCCCCGTTCTAATCAGCATCCCGGTATGATGGTCGATTTTGTAGAAGGCATTAAAACATCATTAGTGCATCTGAAAATTGATCATAAAATTCAGTTGCTTACTGAATCTATTGGCTTCGGCGGCGTGGAAAAAGAGGTTTATGAAAAAGTAGAAAAGCTGCTCGAATTAGAGAAAGCAGATATGCTGATTGCGTTCGTTGATCTTCGGATACTGGAAGTCATAAAACCATTACTCAATGCATCTGGTAAACTTCTTTTGGTTGTAAATCCGGGTGCAAACTATCCTGAAAATTGGCTTACACATCCAAACATTCTTAACCTCACGTTACAACATAGTTTTTTGAGTTGGCTTACAGGGAAAGAAGCGGCAAAAAAAAGTAACAAAAAAGCAGCAATGGCCACAACTTTTTATGATTGCGGGTATATGCATACAGCTGCAATGGTGAAAGGCTTTGAAAGCGGAGGGGGTGAAATAACCTATAATTATGTGAATAACCAGCGATATGATGATGCTTTTGAAATCACCCCCCTCACCGATTTTTTGACTTCAGATAAAGACACAGATAGCCTTATTTGTTTATTTGATTCATCACCTGCCCAGTTATTTTATGCAAGATTAAACAGTCATAGCGGCTTGCAAAACCTTCATCTTTTTGTTTCTCCAATGATGCTTGAAAAAAAAGCACTAGAAAAAATAACTGATGAATTTAGCTTTAACATAACGGGCTACCTGCCATGGCACCAATCTGTCAATATTGATGAAAACCTTAAGTTTCAAAGTTTTTATGCCGAACAAACTAAAAGGTCAGCATCGGTTTTTTCTTTACTGGGCTGGGAAAGCGGACAAATTATTGCTGAAATAGTTTTAAATAATTTAGAGAATTATGCTGATGTTGCTGATATTACGGGTAGCCTCGGACAACGAATAATAAATAGTCCCAGAGGGGCTTTACAACTTGATATAAAAACGAATTATTTTCTGTCACCTGTTTATAAGTGCTCTGTAATTAAAAAATCTTCAGCTCAGCATATAGATCAGTTGGGAATGCCTCTAAATGATTGGAAAGAATTTACAGCAGATCAGGCAGCAGGCGTATTTTCCGGCTGGACAAATACATATTTGTGCTACTGATATAATATTCCATCCAAACGGAATTAAATATTCTAACCTTTCTTGCCGTTACCAGTTTCCAAAATAATAGATATTTTATGCAGGTCGATGTATTAACAGTGGCCATTACCCGGTTTTTCAGGTTAATTAAATATTACCAAACTGGAGGTAAAATAGTTACATTATGTATTAACTTATTAATTGAAGAGTCTTCTTTTTTTCCTGTTTATGAATAAACAGCTTCTTTTTTTGGTATCTATTGGCATATAATGTAGATTTATCAGCAATTTTAAATTTGCACAAACCATTAACGCCAAAACTCAACTGCATGCCTTCCTTTAAAGATTTAAATTATTCTGCATTTTTATTGAGACAAAGCGTTGCCCTCTTTTATAATCAGGGTCCCTGTAAACTTATTGGAATATTAGAAAGAACATTTTTTATTAAATAAAAATTATTTATCTGCTAAACTTTTAGTTTTTATGGCACAACCTTACGTTGGAGAAATCAGGTTATTTGGTGGAAATTTCGCACCAGCCGGATGGATGTTTTGTAATGGACAACTACTTCCCATTTCAGAAAACGAAGTACTATTCCAATTAATTGGAACCACTTATGGGGGAGATGGACAATCAACATTTGGTTTACCAGACCTGCGGGGCCGTGTGCCCATTCATCAGGGTAGTGGTCCCGGATTATCTACTTATACATTAGCTCAAACAGGCGGTGCAGAGGAAGTTACGTTAACTGTAAATCAAATCCCTCAGCATTCACATACACCGGCAGCATCTAATACAGGGGGAAGTGATTCACCAGCTGGAAATTTTTGGGGAAACACCGCTACCGGAAAACCATACAGCGCTGCTCCTCCAACTGGTCAAATGAATCCAGGGGCTATATCGTCAACAGGAGGAAGCCAGCCTCACGATAATATGATACCTTTCTTATGTGTATCATATATAATATCATTATTCGGAATTTTTCCTTCACCCACATAAAAAGCTAGTAAACAAAAAAGAAATTAAACTTAAAAATTTTAAATAATGGCAGATCCGTTTTTATCTGAAATAAGAATTTTCTCTTTCAATTTCGCTCCAAGGGGATGGGCTCAGTGTAATGGTCAGATTTTACCTATTAATCAGAATCAGGCTCTTTTTGCTTTACTCGGTACTACGTATGGTGGCGATGGAAGGGTAAATTTTGCCCTTCCGGATTTCAGAGGCCGTGTACCAATGCATTTCGGGTCAGGCTTTGTATTGGGGCAAAAGGCCGGGCAGGAAACCCATAGTCTTTTACTAACTGAGTTGCCATCTCATACTCATCAGGCAGTAGCAAGTGCAAACGGACCTACACTTACTTCACCGGTTGGTAATTTATGGGCAAGTAATACAGGGTTTGCTCCTTACGGAACAACTGCAAATACGAATATGTCTGCTCTGGCAGTTAGTACTGTAGGTGGCAGTCAGGCCCATGAGAACCGATCGCCTTATTTAACCTTAAATATTTGTATTGCTTTACAAGGTATTTTCCCATCACCCAATTAATAAAAAATTAAATAGATATTATGGCAGATCCATTTGTAGCAGAAATCAGGTTATTCCCATTCAATTTTGCACCAAGAGGTTGGGCATTCTGCAATGGGCAATTATTACCGATTTCTCAGAATACAGCACTTTTTTCTTTATTAGGTACTACGTATGGAGGCGATGGCAGGACAACATTCGCTTTACCAAATTTACAAGGTAGTGCAGCCATGAATTGGGGACAAGGCCCGGGATTATCCCAGCGGTTTTTAGGAGAAGCAGGCGGCTCAGCAACAGTAACACTCTTGATATCAGAAATGCCGGCACATACGCATACTGCAAATAGTAAATCAACAGGTGGAACGGCCAGCCCTACTGATTTTGTATGGGGTACATCTAATGCTACTAAAGTAGCAGCTAATTTTTATGCACCTGCCCCGGGTTCAGTATCTATGAATGCCGGTGCATTAGCAATAAGTGGGGGCGGTCTTCCGCATAATAATTTAATGCCTTTCCTGGTCGTAAATTTTAATATTGCACTGCAGGGAGTTTTTCCTCCGAGAAGTTAGCGAAGTACAGCAAAACAAGGCTTACCTAATTCACTATCTATTTAAAACCAAACCATCTTATTTTTTTGATATTTAAAAGGTATGACAATGTATCACTTGTACACGAAAAACAGCAAGCCAATAAACATTATTACCGGTAAGAGATTCCTGGTTATATTCTTTTTCATGGCTTTGTTTTCTGTTTCGTCATTAGCTCAGAACTATACGCCAAATACTTTTGCTGACCCCGTTATCACTACCATCAATAATGCTACGGGAGAAATTAACGGAGGAACAACAATTTCCCTACGATCAGCAATAACGGCAGCTGACAATTTGGGAGGCACACACATAATTACATTATCTACCGGCACATATAACCTTACACAGGCCATCCCAAACCGGCAGTTGGTTCTGGGTAACACCAATCAGAATATTACTATAAACGGAAACGGCCCTACCAACACCATTATCAATATGGTGAATGATGCAAACAGGGATCGTATCTTGTTTATTAATCCTACTGGAACAACAAACAGTCCAGTTGTAACAATTTCAGGTATCAGATTTCAAAACGGATATCTAAGTTCAGATCCATATGGCGGTGCAGCTATTTGTGCAGGTGGCGGATCTGCAGAGTCTCTTACAATAAATAATTGTGTATTTGATAATAATGTGCTTCCCGCCAATGCATTTGGCGGAGCAGCCGTTTGTATGCAGGTGCGGGGAGACCTTAGTATAGACAATTGTACATTTACCAACAACGTCAGTAATGATGCAGATGGAGGTGCCGTTTTATTCATCGTTTTTAACTCAGGGGTAGGTACTGGTTTTGGAACCTGTTCTATTACAAATTCTACTTTCTCAGGCAATAGTGTAGTTTTCCCGGGAGCTCCTGCTTCCAACGGAGGCGCTGTGGCAATAGCCGGGCAGGCAGGTGTAACTCCTTTCAATGCTACAGTTACAAGAAATACATTTATCAACAATACTGCTGATGGATTAGGCGGAGCTATTTCAGTAAATAATTCTCCAAACCTTAGCATACCGGCAATAAATTTTAACCGATTTGTCGGCAACATAGCTAGTGCCGGAGCTGCTTCAGGGGCACTACATTTTGTAGAGTCTGCCGGAAGCGTAAATGCAGAAAATAACTGGTGGGGTTGTAACAGCGGACCCACTGCATCACCATGTGACAGGGCAGGTGGCGATGTTGCAGGTGGTGGTTCACTCGTACTGACCAAATGGTTACAGCTAAAAACAACTGCCTCACCAACTATTATCTGTAACACAGCAGCAAGTACACCAACCAATACTTCTACCATAACTACCAGTTTTCTTTCTAATTCAGCTAATGAAGCTATTGGTGTAGCGAACCTCTCAACTTTAATCGGAAGAATAGTAACCTGGGGACCCACAACATTGGGCACTCTTTCAGGACAGCAGGCAACCATACAGGCATCGGGAACAGCTACCGCTTTATTTACCTCGAACGGAACAGGTGGTACCGCAACAATAAATACACAGGTGGATAATATTCCTACGGTGGAAACTTCTCCATCAAGGGCTAGCATAACCGTAAATACAGCCTCTGTGGCGCCGACAGGGGTAACTGGTGCTACTACTGTTTGTAATGGCAATACAACAACGCTTACGGTAGCCGGAGGAACAAAAGGAACCGCAGCAGTGACAGAATGGTTTACCGGATCATGCGGCGGAACCCTGGTATTTACAGGGGATGCTTATACCACTCCACCTATTACAGCCAATACTACATATTATGTTAGATATAACGGAATATGTAATGTAACTGCCTGCGCTATTATTAATGTTTTTGTGAATAATGTAACGGGCGGAATGGTTGGATCAGATCAGACAATATGTTCAGGCGGTGATCCGTCATTATTTACTGAATCAGTAGCATCAACAGGAAGTGGTGTAATAACCTATCAGTGGCAAAGCAGTACAACCAGCTGTGCAGCTGGGTTCAGTAATATACCCGGGGCTACTTTAGCAACGTATGATGCCCCGGCAGGATTAACAGTTACAACATATTACAGAAGGGTAACTACCAGTACATTGAATACGGTTCCATGTACGGCTAATAGTAATTGTATCACAGTTACAGTTAATAATGTAACGGGCGGAATAGTTGGATCAGATCAGACAATATGTTCAGGCGGTGATCCGTCATTATTTACTGAAT
>CAYVSH010000118.1:0-841 GCA_964453625.1 uncultured Chitinophaga sp. | reverse complement strand
ACATATTACAGAAGGGTAACTACCAGTACATTGAATACGGTTCCATGTACGGCTATTAGTAATTGTATTACTGTTACAATTACACCAGATAATACAATTGCACTTTCTTCTGCACCTGGTACAGACAATCAAACGGTACTTATTAATACACCTATTACCAATATTACATATAATACTACCGGCGCAACAGGTGCTTCATTTAGTAATTTGCCTGCCGGCGTAACAGGAAATTTGGCAGGTAATGTGGTCACCATAAGTGGTACACCAACCGTATCGGGAACTTTCAACTACATTGTAACTTTAACAGGTGGTTGCGGAGCAATTACAGCTAACGGAACAATTACAGTCATTGTATGCTCAATAACACTTACTTCAGCTCCAGGTACTACGAATCAAACGGTTTGTAATAATACACCTATTGCGAATATTACTTACACTACTACGGGTGCAACCGGTGCATCATTTAGTGGTCTGCCTGCCGGAGTTACGGGTAACTGGGCAGCTAATGTGGTAACGATTAGCGGCACACCTTCAGTAGCCGGTACTTTTAATTATACGGTTACACCTACAGGTGGGGGTTGTACTGGATCTGTTACAGCCACAGGTACTATCTTAGTTAACCCAACACCGAATGCAGTCGCCACACCATCTAGTCAAACGATTTGCTCAGGCGCAACAATCACAACGATTGTTTTAACTGGTGCAGTTAGCGGAACGACGTACAACTGGACAAGAGACAATACCGGATCAGTAACAGGTATAGGTGCCAGTGGAAGTGGTGATATAAGTGGTACACTGACCAACACTACCAATGCACCGGTAACAGTAACATTCACGATAA
>CAYVSH010000117.1:0-10026 GCA_964453625.1 uncultured Chitinophaga sp. | reverse complement strand
AATGATCGGAATAATCTCTTTTAAGGCCAGTGAATATTTCACCTTGCTTTCCTTAACAAACGGAGCCATAACAAATGGATGGAATTCCGGCGTTAAACCTACTTCAGCAAACTCACTAACACCTTCTTGATATTTAGCACTTGTTTGATGAGCATGGCCGATAAATGATTCCCGTATATGATTGATTGTATAAACACCTGTTGTTTCAATATTGGATAATGTATGTGGTGCAGCTTTTCTTGGCCGGTTTATATATCCTACCAGTGCCGGATCTGATCCGATATGTACTATACTGCTGAAAATTCCAAGGTTGGTATTACCTGATTTATCTATTGAACCTATAAGGCTCGCAGATTTAAACCCTGTGAGGCTGTTTATAAAATTGGCCCGGGTAAAGCGTTCCATTGACTGCAAATCACTTAAACTAAACTGTTTCATACACGATTTTGGATATTATTAAACAATCTTCCGGGTTTATTGTTCAAGTAAAAGTTTCCTCAGCTTTTCTTTATTTCGGAAAAAGCAAATGACATTTATAAAGCAAAAACAAAATAATATGTTTTCAAAATTCAAAGTATCTGAAATACTCATTTTCATAATGGTTATCGCCTTAATATTCATAGCAGAATATAACTATGTGGTTTTAAAAGATCCCACCAGGGCCATATTCATAGGCCTATGGCCACCTACCATATTAAGCATCCTCAATTTCATCAACATTAAAAAGAATCAAAATGATAAATGAAAATCTGGATATTATAATACTAACGGTGATTATTTCACTGCTATTTATCATTTTTATTCTGGCAACTGTTAAGGAATTTGCAGAAAGTATAAAAAAACCGTTCCAGGGAGGAAAAGAAAAGGGAATCAGGGCTGATATGATAAATTATATTGGAAGCATTTTTTCAGACAAAAGTATCGAGCCATCTGAGAAAAAAGAATTAATAGATGTAATGAAGAAAAAACTAAAAGAATTAGATGATAATTAATTTAATGAGGTATAAATAGAAAGAGCTAATAACCCTTCCATTATTTTGTTTTATAAATTAATCGTAACATCTGATACAATTCACTATGATTAGCCTGCAATAATTCAGGCTGTTCAAAAAAGTATTCAGAAACAACTGCAAAAAATTCTGTGTGGCTGGTAGCTGCATATAGATTAATATCTGATCCATAGGTTCTCATCTGCCAGGTGGTAGAATCCATTACATTTTTCCATTGCTGAACATATTTTCGTTCAAGAATAATTTCAGGCACACCATCCATAGTGCCGTCCATTTTATCAATAAGATGTACAAATTCATGAATGGCTGTGTTATTAGTATCATTATTATTAATAAACCCCTGGCGCAACTGCCATTTGGTAAGTATCATTTTATGCTGCATGGCACCGGTACCCACCATGCCGGCAATATACCTGTCAAGGCCTCCCTGGTCAAAATCTTCGTTGAATGAACCAGGGTATAATAAGACTTCCTGCAGGTTAATGTATTGCCAGTCAGGAAACTGGAAAACTGGTATGATAGCCCCGGAAGCGATCAACAACAGATCAAGGTCTTCCACTTCTGCATTCACTCCAGTTATCTTCACATCTATCAAAAACTTTTCTATTCTTTTCTCAAATTTCTCTTTATCAGCTTCATCAAGTTTTCGGTAAAAAAGAACATAATCTTCAAGTAACTCCTTGTAATTCTCTGGTAGGGTAATAATCGTTTTGTTTCCCTTCATCTTAAAAGCCAGCATAATGAAGATCACAAGTGCCAGTAAAACCATTAAAGACTGAAAAGCAATAAGCATAAGTGGGTGAAGATAATAATCAATTATTACTCGAAGCAATTCATAATTGTTAACTTAGTAAGGCTTACAAGTTTTTAAAGAAATGTTATGAAGACACCATCACAAATTGCAAAACACATCAGGGATTTTTATTTTGGTGGAAACTGGACAGATGTCAACTTTAAAGACACCCTTGCAGATGTAACATGGCAACAGGCCACCAAACAAATATATTCCTTTAATACAATAGCTACACTTGTTTTTCATATAAACTATTATATCGATGTAGCAATAAGTGTTTTCGAAGATAAGCCGCTGAATGCACATGATAAACACAGTTTTGCTCATCCCCCTGTGAGCTCACAGAACGATTGGGATGCAATTTTGCAAAAATCATATCACGACGCAGAAAAGCTTGCTGGTTTTGTTTCACAATTAACGGAAGAAAAATTGCGGGAAACCTTTATTCATGAAAAGTATGGAAACTACTACCGTAACCTGCATGGAATAATTGAGCACAGTCATTATCACCTCGGCCAGATAGTGCTGATAAAAAAAATGATTCAGCAGGCAGAATAGCTATTGCCAGCTTTTTCAGAAAACTTTTTAAAATAACATTGTATTTGCAAAACAGGGCACAATATTTACGTTAGAAAAACGTATCATTCCCTGTATAATGAGAAACAGTTATATCCTCCTTCGCAATAATATTGAAAGTAGCTCCTTAAATATCGAAGAGCTTACACAGATCGGTTTACAGGAAACAGACCTTGTGTGGGTAGAATGCCAGAGTGTATATTGGCAACATCCGGAAGAGATTCCGGAACTAAGAAATTTGCTTACAGCAAAGAAGCATCAAAGCGAATTATCTGAAAAGACATCTCAAGCGGTACCTTCTGTATCAAATAAAAATAAACATGTATTTGTAGAACTCCCGGCTGCCAGCAATTCAGAGAAAGAAAAGAATGTGAAAAAAGCTACCGGAGATGAGGTATTGATCAATATGAATAAATATGGCAATCCGGATAAACTACCGTTCACTAATCCTGTAGAAAAAATCCATACTACAAAAACCAAACATGACCTTGCGTTTGATGAAATAACCGCCAGCTATACAAAAAGATCATCAAAGAACACAAATCTGGAAAACACAATTTTTGGATTCGAGTTACCCCAAAACATTAAAAAGATATCTCTTTATATCGGTCTTGTTGTTCTTGGAGCTGTACTAATGTTGCTTATTATGAGTAACGACCATAAGAACAAGGTTGTAGTACAAACAATTCCTCAGCAACATGCAAAAGAGGTTACCACTGCTGAACCTGTAGCTGCTGAAGAAACTGATACCGCAGCGCTGAAAAATTTCGAAGAGCCACAACTTTCAACGATTGAAATTCCTGTAAAGCAATCATCAGATATACAAAAAACTCCGGTAGTGATAAAAAAGAATTCTTCTCCAGCCAGCACAAATGATAATTTACAGGCACCTGCAGAAAGTATTGAAAAAACACAAACTGATGATGAACCAAAATCCATTAAAATAACAACTCCTGAAAATATTACTTCCAAAGTAGCGTTAAATACAAACGATTATAATATTGGCTCTTTCGGCGGAATAAAAAACCTGGAGATAACACTTAGGAATACTTCTGATTACTTGCTGGATAAGATATCGGTTGAAATAAATTACCTCAATCCCGAAGGTAAATCTGTTGGATTAGATAAAATACACTTTCAATATGTCGGCCCCGGTGATGTGGTTACCATGCCTGTCAAAAAATCCAGGCGGGGAGTAAAAGTGGATTTAAAGGTCACTAAAATTGAATCAAAAGAATTGGCTGAAGCTAAATCCCAGCAAGAAAATTCACTTAACTATTCGAGGAATTAAAGCTTTTTTGATTGTCAAAAAATATCATATCAAATGGTATAATTGAAGGTTAATTGTTTATCCTACAAATTATTTAATTCAGCTGAACTTTTAGAGGTATTCATCCTGACTGGAGTATGTTGCTTACCAGCCAGAATTTATTTATAACTTCAGGATTCAAAAACCGGCAATGGGTAAATTCCACGACTCCATTAAAGAAGCACACAAAGAATTTATTGAAAAGCAACATATATTTTTTGTAAGTACTGCTCCTTTATCTGCAGAAGGAAGGGTGAATCTATCACCAAAAGGGCTTGACTGTTTCAGGGTATTATCAGGTAACAAGGTTGGCTATATGGACCTTATCAGCAGCGGCAACGAAACATCTGCACATACACTGGAAAATGGCCGGATCACTTTTATGTTTACATCCTTTGAAGGAGCCCCGAATATACTTCGCCTTTATGGAAAAGGGTTTACTGTCTTGCCCGGCACAAATGAGTGGAAAGAATATTCACCACATTTTACTATTTACCCAAGTACACGGCAACTTATCATTGCTGATATAGACCTTGTACAAACTTCATGCGGTTTTGGTGTACCATTATATAATTATGCCGGCAACAGGGATATACATTTTGAATGGGCGGAGAAAAAAGGAAAAGATGGCTTGTATGATTATGTGCAGCAAAACAACCTGAAAAGCCTGGATGGGTTACCAACAGACCTTGGATTAAAATAAATTCGAGAAAAGACGGAATGCTTATTAATTTAAAATTCTTTAAAAGAATAAAAATCATGTATGAGTACAAAACTTAAAAGTGAATCACAAGAGATCATTAGCAATAACCAGGATTATACTCTCTTTTCCTGGAGCAAACAAAAAGGCACTAATCCTATCGCAGTAAAACATGCCGAAGGTGTTTATTTATACGACTATGATGGCAAACGTTATATTGATTTTTCATCAGGACTGATGAATGTGAACATTGGTCATGGTGATCAGCGAATAACGGATGCCGTGGTGAAACAAATGCAGGAAGTAAGTTATGTTACCCCAAGTTGTGTTACAAAAGTTCGTGGTGAGCTTGGCAAGAAGCTGGCAGAAATTTGTCCCGGTGATTTGAATAAAGCTTTCTTTACGCTATGTGGTGCCACTTCTATTGAAAATGCAATAAAACTGGCAAGACTTTACACAGGCCGGCATAAAATTCTAAGCCGTTATCAATCTTATCATGGCGCATCAATCGGAGCTATGAGTGCCAGCGGTGATCCAAGAAGAATTCCTGTGGATGCACAACAAGCTCCAAACTTTGTACATTTTGATCTTCCTTACTTATACCGTTGGGAATATGGCGAAGAAAATCTCCTGAAAGAAACCATCACCAATCTTGAAAGAATAATTGCATACGAAGGGCCAGGAACAATAGCTGCCATATTGCTGGAAGGCGAATCAGGTTCTTCAGGTTGTCTGCAATATCCTGTTGGCTATTTAAAAGCAGTTAAAGAAATATGCAACAAGCATGGTATACTATTAATAATGGACGAAGTGATGAGTGGCTTCGGCAGAACCGGCAAATGGTTTGGGTTCATGAATCATGATATTGTACCGGATATGATATGTATGGCAAAAGGATTGACCTGCGGTTATCTTCCATTCGGTTGCTTAATGGTAAGTGATAAAATTGCTGCGAAGTATGATGATACGGTACTAGCACTGGGCCTCACCTACTCTGCCCATCCAGTAAGTTGTGCAGCAGCACTGGAAACATTAAAGATCTATGAAGAAGATAACCTGATTGAGAATTGTGTCGCTATGGGAAAATATATGGAGCAGCAGGTGGAGAAATTAAAACAAAATCATCCCTGCATCGGTGATTTCCGGAATACTGGTTTACTGGGCTGTATCGAATTAGTGAAGAATAGAAAAACAAAAGAACCCATGGCTCCCTTTAATGCAAAGCCCGATGAAATGGATGTGATGAATAAAGTGGCGGCAAAGATCAAAGAACTCGGCATGTACACATTTGTACGTTGGAATTACATTTTTGTGGCACCGCCATTAATTGTAACCAAAGAACAGGTAGATGAAGGATTAGCAATAATCAGTGAGGCCTTGCGTATTGCAGACTCAGCTATGCAATAAATATTAAATCGAAACCATCAATTATCCAATTTCGATTAATTCATTATTATTATAGTTACTAGAATATCTTTAGATTCAATTTATTTATATGCGAAATATTGTTCTTAGTATATCCGCTTTTTTGTTTTTAAATGTCTTTGTTTATTCGCAGAAGGGTGTAAAGGAAATTACAATCCTTTATACCAATGATTTTCACAGTGCATTTGATCCGATTCCGGCTTATTGGTTAAAAGGATCTCCCAAACTCGGTGGTGCTGCACAGTTAACTACCATGATTAAGCAGATCCGGGCAAAAGAAAAAAACACCTTTCTTTTCGATGCCGGTGATATGTTTACAGGTATGCTTTCCAATGTAAGCCAGGGAGAAATTCTGATGGAAATGATGATGAGTATGCAATATGATGCAATGGGAATCGGGAATCATGAATTTGATTATGGCAGTAAAAATTTTTACAAACAGATGAACCGGGTTCCCTTTCCGGTTTTGGGGAATAATATTTTTTACAAAGGAACCGATATACCTTTTTCCAGACCGTATACAATTATTGAAAAGAATGGAGTTCGCCTTGGCGTGATTGGCATTATCGGGTTGGATGCATTGAGTGTGATGTGGCAGGAAGGATCTGCCGATCTTGAATTCCGGGATCCGATACCCATTACAAAAAAAATGGTCGAAGAATTAAAGCCGCAGGTTGATTTAATTGTAGTGCTGGCCCACCAGGGAAAAACAGGGCCGCAACAAACAGATGCAGAGGCAAGGCCGGAAGTGCAAAGGGATTTTTCGGAGGATATCCGTTTTTGCAGAGAAGTTCCAGGTATTGATGTTTATGTTGGCGGACATGCTCACAGGGGAATTGAAACACCTTATAAAGAACCGGTCAATGGTTCACTGATTGTACAAACCTATGGATATGGAACAAGATTGGGTTACCTGAAACTAAAAGTGAGTGATGGGAAAATCACCTCATCAAAGGGAGAATTGCTTAAAGTGTGGAGCGATAAATATAGTCCTGATGCAGGTGTATTGGCCAAAATAAAAGAATACAGAAAAAAATCTGCTCCTGAAATCGGTCAATACCTGGGATTCTTAAAAACAAGGCTGGTCAGGGATTATCAGAGAGAGTCTTCATTAGGATGTTTTGTGGCAGATGTTATACGGGAAGCAGGTAATGCAGATGTGGGATTTGAAAATGCCGGAGGTATAAGAGCCGACATACCGGCCGGTGAAGTAACCAATGGCAATGTACTGGATGCACTGCCTTTTTTTAACCGATTGTCTGTTCTTGATATGAGCGGCAGTGAAATAAAAAAAGTACTGGAACAAGGTTTTTCATTAGAAAGGGGTATGATGCAGGTATCCGGGCTTACTGCATGGTATGATATGAGCAAGCCGGTAGGTAAAAGACTCGTAAAATTAAATATCGGCAGTGAACCGGTAATAGATGACAAAATATATAAAGTGGCTACCAATAGTTTTGTGGCAGATGGTGGTGACCTGTATACCATGTTTGAGCATACCACAAAGACAAATTCAGAATTGCCCTTTTCAACTTACATCATGGAGTATTTCAAAACCCACAAAGTAGTTGATGCTCCTGCAATGGGCAGATTAATACCAGTTAAAAACTAAATGAACCAAAATAAAGACATAAAATCTTCACCGCTCATCAATGAAGACCTCGCCCCTATCCCCTTAGAAAAAAGAACATGGGGTACCTGGAACTATGCCGCATTATGGATCAGCATGAGTCTTTGCATTCCCACTTACATGCTGGCAAGTTCATTGATTGAAGGCGGGATGAACTGGTGGCAATCTATCCTGACTATTTTTATTGGCAATACAATTGTATTAATTCCCATGATATTAAACGGTCATGCCGGAGCAAAGTATGGAATACCATTCCCGGTATTTGCCAGGGCAAGTTTTGGTACAAGAGGTGCAAACATCCCAGCGATATTGAGAGCAATCGTTGCATGTGGTTGGTTTGGTATACAAACCTGGATCGGTGGATTTGCCATGTACCAGATGATGAAACTCTGGATTCCTTCACTTGCAAAATTACCACAGATTTTTCCTGATTCTTTTGGATTAGAAACCGGGCCGGCCATTTGCTTTTTTATTTTCTGGCTGATCAATATGCTGGTTGTATATTTTGGTATTGACAGTATTAAAAAATTATTAGTATTCAAAGCAATCTTCTTACCCTTTGCAGCTTTGGCATTATTGATTTGGGCAGTCAATGCAGGTAATGGCCTAGGGCCAATACTTTCACAACCTGCAAAACTAACAGGCTCCGCATTCTGGGCTTTCTTTTTTCCTGCACTTACTGGCATGGTAGGTTTTTGGGCAACACTTTCATTAAATATTCCGGACTTTACCCGTTATGCAAAAAGCCAGAAAGCACAAATCAACGGACAAATGATCGGCCTTCCTCCTTCCATGACATTGTTTGCTTTCATTGGAGTAGTTGTTACATCAGCAACCTTTATTATTTATGGAGAAACGATCTGGGATCCGGTAGTATTAGCTGGAAAATTTGGCAACAAACTATTAGTAAGTTTTGCTATGATCGCAGTTGCCTTGTCAACTTTAGCTACCAACATTGCGGCAAATATTGTTAGCCCTGCCAATGATATTGCAAATATCTCTCCCCGAAATATAAATTTCAAAACCGGCGGTTATATAACCGGCGTAATTGGCATTCTGATTTTCCCCTGGAAATTGATTGCAGACCCAAATGGATATATTTTTACCTGGCTGATTGCTTACTCTAGTTTGCTTGGTCCGGTTGGCGGCATTATGATAGCTGATTATTACTTTATCCGAAAACAACAATTGAATGTAACAGAATTATACCAGCATAAAGGACAATATGGCTTTAACAATGGATTTAATTCAGCTGCGATCATTGCATTGTTAGTGGGTATTCTACCAAATATTCCTGGCTTTTTATTACAGGTAAAATTAGTTTCTGCAACGACCTTTCCTGTTTGGATTTCCGACCTGTATCATTATGCATGGTTTGTTGGCTTTTTCCTCAGCGGTTTTGTATATTGGGTATGGATGAAAAAGAAATAGCAATGCCAAAATGTAAAATTTGAATTCTAAATTGAGATCATTCAAAATTTAGCATTCAACATTCAAAATAATTAATCATGAGTATTTTAATAAAGAATGGCAGAATCATTACAGCCGATGCCGACCAGGTCGCTGATATTTATATTGAAGGAGAAAAAATAAAAACAATTGGTCAAAACCTGGATATAAAAGCCGATAAAGAAATCGATGCAGCCGGCAAACTGGTCTTCCCCGGCGGTATTGACCCGCATGTGCATCTCGATATGCCTTTTATGGGAACATTTTCGTCGGACAATTATGAAACCGGTACCAGGGCGGCATTATTTGGCGGCACCACCATGGTGATTGATTTTATCCTGCAAAAGCAAGGTAACTCACTCCAAGCCGCCCTGGATGAATGGCGGGGCCGGAGCCATGGCAATTGTGTGGGTGATTACAGTTTTCATATGGCCGTAACTGACTTTAACGACAATACAAAAAAGGAAATACAGGGGTTGATCGAAAAGGAAGGAATCGTTTCTTTTAAAACTTTCATGGCCTACAAAGGCGCCTTAATGATCGATGACCGCCAGATGATTGAACTGATGGCTGAAGTAAAAAAACATGGAGGCCTTATTAATGTACATGCCACCAATGGTGATATGATCGATTCTTTAATAGCCAAACACAGATCAGAAGGTAAACTATCTCCGCTTTATCATTATTTATCGCAACCGGAAGTGACAGAAGCAGAAGCCAGCGGACGATTTGCCGATATGGCCAATTATACAGGCTGTCCCGGTTATATCGTTCATCTTACCTGCGAAGGCGCATTGAATGCGGTTCGCAATAGAACAAAAAGAAACCAGAAAGTCTTTGTAGAAACCTGTATCCAGTATTTAATACTCGATGCTTCCTTATATGAAAAAGAAGACGGTGCCAAATGGGTGATGAGTCCTCCCCTGCGGGAGAAAAAAGACCAGGAAACATTATGGGCTGGTATCAACCAGGGAATGGTTCAGGTGGTGGCTACAGACCACTGCCCGTTCAAATGGGAACAGAAATTAATGGGCAAAGATGATTTCTCCAAAATACCCAACGGGCATCCTGCGATAGAAAACAGGATGGAATTATTATACAGCGAAGGTGTAAACAAAGGAAAGATCACATTGA
>CAYVSH010000116.1:0-10039 GCA_964453625.1 uncultured Chitinophaga sp. | reverse complement strand
CCACCGCTTGGTATATAAACTTCTACATCAGTACAAATTGTAGAAACCAACCATGTACCACTTGGACATCCACCCGGAACGACTTGCTGATTTCCCCCAATTTGCCTGAAACCTCTTGGCGGTTCCTGCACACATGTATAAATATCATCACAGATAGTAACAGTCATTAATAGCCCATTACCTGATTGACTACTGCTTGTTTGCAGATTATAATAAACCAGTGAACTATCAAAGCTCATATTTAGATTATCCAGGTAATTTTTTTCCTGTGTGGTTAGCAGGTTTTCATCAGTTATTTTAAAAACCGTTCTTTCAAAAACATGCTTATCAAATGTTGCAAATAAATGAAAAACATTTCTTGCGTTCCATCCGGAAGTTGTAGTATCAAATCCGAATTCCGCATATTGCCAGTCGCATAAATATTTAAAAGTAGTATCTCTCGGTGTTGTTTTCACTATCAGGGCTGCATTTACAAAGTTTTGAGAATCTCTTACAAACGGTACATAAGTTATAATTGTTGAATCATCTGAAAGGTTGTTAGAATTTAAGTTGTTCGGTTTCGAAACTGTTAATGACTTATCCCACCTTGGATACCCTATTTCATCAACTATATTTTTTACAAAATGATATTTGTCGTTTTTCCCTTTTACAAATCTGGTAATTGCCAGTACCAATGGCTCGGTAGATTTATGTTCGTTAAAAAATTTTGATTCCTGCTGGGTGTTAACAGTGCTGCTTATTTCATTAATACGGTCTGTTTTCCGGCAACCATGGAATACAAGGAAACTTAACCCACAGACGCAAAAAATCTTAACAAGTGTTGCAAGCGGAGAGGTAACGTTGATTTTTTTATAAGCAGCGATAATCAGTAAACAAAGCAATTTCTTGCTTTTATATAATAATTGTTAGTTGAATTGTTGACTACTAAGTACGGAAAGATTGCTCAAACAAAAAATACCATAAAATGGTTATTTTTCAGGAATGTTGGAGAAAGATAATTCTCAAAGCCCCATATAATATTAATGTAACATGAAGACTCAAGTATCTTTTGAAACTCATCCTTTGAAACTGGTTTTCAACTATTTGAAAGTACCCCTTACTTACTAGTAGGACATTTATACGACTGCAGGTTGAAGGTAACATGGAACATAGCTGTAACAAACTGGTCTTTTTGTTTACTGTTCCCCCTTTGTCTACCGGGTATGCCGATTGGTGTGCCCAGTTCATATGACCTGTCGCTCAGTAATTGTGCATTGGATGTACTACCATCCGGATTGGGAGGAAATACTGAAGGATCGACATAAGTTTTACTTACATCATCCAGGTAGTCTGTATTTGTAAACCGGTGCAATATCTCGAAACCTATATTGATCCGTTCATTGAAAGCATATTTGATACCACCTCCAAAAGGAATGCTGATAGCCATGGAACCATAAGGTTTTCTATCAGGATAAAGAGTGCTGCCCTGCCCCTCTGTATTTAACGGACGTAACTGTATTTTTTCATCCCTCAGGTAAGCATAAGGATCATAGGAAAATATACCTGCACCGAAAGTGATATAAGGTGTGAAGCTGTACTCTGGTTCACCGGGCATAAAACGAAAGAAATTAAAATCACCCTGCAGGCTAAGTTCCCATACTTTACTGTTGAAACTGAGGTTTCTCGTAAACATATTTTTATTATACGAGTTGTATTTATCGGAATAACCCAGTTGTGCAAAACTGGCACCAATCCTTACAGCTATATAGTTTCCAAGGTTCTTACGAAAGAAAACAGAGGCGGCTAATTTCGCCCTGTTTATTTTGGCTCTTGTGTTCAGGTCGCCAAAATAATGACCGGCTCCTAAGCCAATTCCAAACTCACCTTCCTGTACAATAGATTCCTGGGCTTTAACCGAGTTAAAACTGAAAAGAGTGATGGCAAAAACCACTGATAATCGCAAAATCTTTTTCATTATAGCTAATTAAATATGGTCCGGGATTTATTAGAACGATAAAAGTAATTAATTTCTTATTCAGGAGGCAGTATTTAGTTCCTTTTATCTAAGCCCCAGGTGAGCTTATTGCGAAGGGTTTGGAGAAAATTGTTTTCGCTAAGGCGGACAAGATTGACATCAAAAGCCTCTCTTTTTACCGCCAGTTGTACATCTTTATGTATTATTTCCCGGCGGGAGTCAAGTGAACAGATCAGTTGTTCTGACCGGCATTCTATTTCAAATGAGATGATATTATTATCCGGCACTACTATGGGGCGAACATTCAGGTTATGAGGGGCCACCGGGGTAATTACAAAATTTCCAGAATCGGGGAACACTACAGGTCCGTTGCAACTCAGCGAATAACCTGTGGAACCGGTTGGAGTAGCAACAATTAACCCATCGGCCCAGTAACTGTTTAGAAACTCACCATTCAGGTATGTGTGGATATTTATCATAGAGTCTACATCCCTTTTATGGATAGAAAACTCATTCAGACCATACGGCACATCGCCAAAAATTGGAATACTTGCATCCACATGTATCAATGAACGGGTATCGGTAAGATAAGTGCGGTTGGCAATGGCTTTTACGGCAGATTTCAATTCATCCCGGCCAATACTTGCAAGGAAACCAAGCCGCCCGAAATTGATACCCATTACAGAAATGGGTTTGTTCTTTATAAGTGTAATTGTGTCGAGTAAAGTACCGTCGCCGCCCAAACTGATGATGAATTCAATTTCATCTGTAAGTTCTGCTGATTCAGAAAACGTTGAAGTGTCTTCAGGAAGTTTGATAAGTTCTTTTATCTGTTCAAAGAATTCGTTGAAGATAACCGGCTGAATTTTTTGAGTGGCCAATTCGTTAATAAAAAGCTGAACATCTTTTTGCTGATCATCGGCCATTCCCCTGCTATAAATTGCTGCTTTCATCCCGGCTATTAATATTATAAACTGTAGTGATGGTTAAAAAATAGACTTCCTGTGTAAAAATAACCCGTTTTGACCGATTGAGTTAAAGCTGTATTCCAGTTTGAAAGTTACATCATAAAAAGTAAGGATGTCAATTCCAAAGCCACCGGAATAAAGCATTTTGTCTGACAAGTAATTTTCACCGGGTTGCGGATTATGTACATACCCTGTATTGCCATACACTTTTCCAAAAATGCGGACAGGGATACGCTGTGGTGTCTTTCCTTTTTTTGCAGGTACTTTTATATCGAAGTTTAAAAACTCACGGGTCATAGTGGCTTTCACAAATCCACCGGCCACGCCATCCACTACAAAATACTCGTAGCCCTGCATAAATGCATCGCCATAACCTAAGAACCGCTGGTTATAATAAGGTTGTTTAAAAGGAACTTTGACACCTCCATATACATTCAGGTTAAAAAAAGATTTTGATGAAACCGGCCAGGATGCAGTAGCATGTGCTGTAAGCTGCCATAGATTCATTGCCTTATTAAATCCTTTCTTCTTAAATGTAACCAATGCTGCATATCCCTTTGTAGGATAAGGGATGTAATCAAGATCGAAATACGTCATTACATAACTTAATTCAGGAAACTCAATTCTCTTTCTTCCATCATTAAAATACTTAGGGTTAAGTGTTATAATAGTATCACTCACTGATTCCATATTATAGCCTATTCCAAAACTATGTCGGGTTTTTATTGCACGGCGATAAGTGAGCTCCGCAAGTCCGTTTACAAAGTTGCGTACGTAAGCCTGGTCATCTTTAAAAAAAGCCTGTTTATCGAGTATTGTGTTATAATTCGTCTCCCTGTTTTTACCTGCAATGAAGGTAAACTTAGCTCCCCATTTTAGATTTTTATCAATATACAACCTATCGTAGCTGGCCGAAATTTGTTTCGTGTAGCCATTGATGAGCCATAGTCTTAATTTATCATTTCTTCCTGTAGCATTATTGTATAATAGTTTGGCTCCATAGTTCACCCGGTCTAGGCTTGCTTTTTGTTCTACTATCCATTGGTTAAGGTTTCTGTCAACCGGCTTTAAGTAAGGTAGAGGAAACAGGTACCATCTTTCTTTTACAGTTATGGATACATTCACTTTAGCCCCTTCAAAATTTCTTGCAGCAACTATTACGCTATGAAAAAGAGCAGTGTTCATTAGTTGTTTCCTGGCATCTTCAAATTTTTTTACTAATACATCCATTTGATACTTCTCACCGGTCTTAAATGGTATCTCTCTTTTAAGGATAAATTCTTTTGTCTTCTTGTTGCCGGAAAAACTGATCTCCCCGATCTCAACCATAACTGTTGATGATTGTATGGAAGAAGTATCAGGAAGGTTATCAGCAGATGGGGTTTGTGCCAACAGCAGGTTACCGCATATAAATGCTGTACAAATGAAGAGATAATATTTCCGGTGCAGCTTCATAACTAATTAACGCAAAAAGCAACAAGGATAGCCGGACAAATTAACTGTTTACAAAAATAAACAGGCATTAAATTTTCAGGTAATTCATCAGGTTGTCAAAATTGCTCTTTAACTCATTCTCATACATTTCCTCACCCAGGAAATATTTGACAGTATATTCATAACGCTGAAACGTAGCAACAATATCCGAGACTTCAGGTTTATTGATGCGGATGGTCACCTGCATCATTCCCGATTCAGCATTATTAGAAGTATTAAGCTGTGTAATCTGTGCATCATTGATCTCTACCAGCTTGCTGATCTCATTAAATGAATAACGGTTGCTGGCCATTTCCAGTACGATCAGACCGCCCGGTTCATTAAGGCTCATGAAGTCTGAAGCATTTTTCAGTAACTCACTGTATGAAACCGCACCGATGAAATCATTTTCACCAGATATGACCGGCACTACACTCAAGGCATTTTCAGCAGCAAGTTGTACCGCTTTCAAAAAATGTTCATCTTCTTTAACTGACAGATTTGAAAATGATTGTTCCAATGTATTGAGTTGGTCATGTTCATTCTCAGCCAACAGCAGGTCATCTTCGCTGATCAGTCCAATATATTTATCTCCTTCTAAAATTGGCAAATGTGTTACCTGGTTATCATTCATGAGTTGCAATGCCAGGAACACCTTATCTGTAAGGCGGATGGACGGAAGAGATTGGGATATAAGTTCTCGGGTTAACATGGATAGCGGCTTTATTATTTTTTAATACTGCAAATCATGTTTACAGTATGAAAGACAACAACAATCAGGCAACCGATGCAGGCTCATTTAGCTTTTTCAGGAATTTATGCAGTATGGCATTAAATTCATCCGGCACTTCCATCATTGGTGCATGTCCGCATTTATCTACAAAGTGTAGTTCGCTGTTTGGAATTAACCGGTTGAATTCTTTTGCAACAAATGGTGGGGTAATTGTATCATTATTTCCCCATACCAATAAAGTAGGGACTTTGATCTGATTGAGTTCTTCACCCAAATTATTCCGGATTGCACTTTTAGCCAATGCTATGATCTTAATAACCTTTATTCTGCTGTTTGTAATTTCATATACTTCATCCACTAACTCTTTGGTTGCCATTGCAGGGTCATAAAAGGTCAGTTCTGTTTTTTTCTTAATGTATTCGTAATCGCCTCTTTTGGGATAGCTGTCGCCCATGCCATTTTCAAAAAGGCCGGAGCTACCAGTAAGAATCAGCGATTTTATGCGTTCAGGATGTTTTAATATATGTACAAGACCAACATGTCCACCTAATGAATTGCCAAGCAGGTGAATATTCTCCAGTTTTTTTGCCTCAATGAATTTATGGACGAATTTGGCAAGACCTCCCACGGATGTGTGAAGGATATCCATTTCGAGCAATGGCAACATAGGTACAATAACCCTGTTGTGGTGCTTGAAGTATTCGATCAGTGGTTGGAAATTACTCAATGCACCAAAAAGCCCATGAAGCAGCACCAATGGTTCTCCTGTACCCTCCTCAATAAACTTAAACTTCTCGTGTTGTTTAATTTCGTAATTCATGTTCTGCTAGTTCTGTATGGCTTGCCGGAAGACCGGAATTCTTTATTGCAAAATAATTGTTTTAGTGCAAAAAATCAGCAGTTCCCCACATAAAACAATGGAATAAAGGCAAATATAAGTGTCAATACCTGTTTAAACAGATGTTTTTATGCCAAGCTAATTAGATATAAACTTAATATAAGATTTTTTGGTAAGATATGCGAGTTAAATAACGGAAATTTTATGTGCTACGCCTTCAAAGAATTGTTTCAAATCTTCAAACATACCTTTAAAAACAGGTATTAAAGAACCCAGTCCATTTATAGCTTTTGGACCCCAGGGCTGAACAAAAGAATAGGTTGCGGAATTATTAATTGTTTCGGCTTGTATCAATTGTAATTGCTCTGCATAAAAAAGCAGCACACTGAATACAGTAGTGTAAATAGCGGCAAATAAAATAATACCGGCCAGTTTATTCACCCAGCCAAGCATGGCCATTTCCACTGCTTTTTCAACAGCTTTTGCACCAAGCCGTATCAGTAAAATAATTAGCAGAAAAACAACAGCGAAAGAAATGACCGGCAGCCATTGATCAGCTATCTTAACTGCTTTACCAAGATAATCTGCGACTACAACGGATAGCTTCATAGCAGCAGCAAGACCAATGATAACTGCTACCAATGAAAACAATCCTACTACCAGGCCCTGCTGATACCCTTTAAGAACTGCCAATACAATAACAACCGCAAAGATGAGGTCTATAAACATTTATCGGTTTAAAGTGAAACGCTGAAATGAAGAGGTTATTTCAATCAACGAAAGTTTCAACCTTTTGCTAACAGTTCTTTTACCAGTGCCGAAATGGTTTTACCATCTGCTTTGCCTGCCAATTGTTTGGTGGCTACACCCATTACTTTCCCCATATCTGCTGCAGATGTGGCACCAACTGATGCAATTATTTTTTCCAGTTCTGCTTTTACTTCTTCTGCAGATAATTGTTTTGGCAAAAACTTTTCAATCACAGCAATCTCCTCTTCTTCTTTTTTTGCTAGATCTGCTCGGTTCTGCTGCTGAAATATTTCCAGGGAGTCTTTACGTTGCTTCACTAATTTCTGCAACAGTTTCATTTCATCATCTTCTTTCAGTTCACCGCCGGCTCCTTCAGATGTTTTTGCCAATAGTATGGCTGCTTTCACTGCACGGAGGCTTCTTAATGCAGCTTCATCTTTTGCTATCATGGCTGCTTTTAGTTCCGTCATTATTTTCTGTTCGAGGCTCATATAAATATTTTAATGCTTTATTAAATCTTTTACTATGCGATCAATCTGCTTTATTCTCTTTTAGCTGTCTTGCCCTAAAGTCGTCATAAAACTGCATTGCAAATTTCTTCATGTCTTCTACCTGTTCTGTATATTTTGTAGCACGGCCATAGGTATCAGCCATCGTCATCATTGTCTGGTAAATAAAATCGGCCATTTCATCCACCATCATATCTTTTGTCCAGAGATCAATACGTAAAGCTGCTTTATCTGCACTATCCCAAAAGGCAAGCATCATGGCTTTAGCTTTTTGTGCATTCTCCGCACCGGTATCGGTTGCACTCCAGCTTATAGCATCCGGCACACGGTTCTCATCGGTCATCACATCAATTGTTATTGTAGACTTCTTCATATCCTGTTTTTAATTTAAAGGAGGCAAAGGTACTAATAGTAATTATTCCAATGCTTTTTGTATGCTATCCCAAACATCGGCTGTTGCTTTTTCCCAGTTGAATTTCATTGCTATCAGCCTTCCTTTCTCTATTAATTCTTTACGAAGTTTTTCATCTTTATATAGCAGCATCATTTTTTCAGCCATATCTGCATTGTTGTTTGATTCAGCATATAGTGCTGCTTCTTTTGCTACTTCCTTCTTTTGTGCTTCATCAATTGTTATTACCGGCACGTCACAACGCATTGCTTCGGCTATAGGAAAATTAAATTCATCACCAGGGCAAGGATAAACAGATACATAGGCTGCTGCAGTTATGCTTGCGAGTTCATCTGCATCAGCCATATCTGCCAGCTCTACATCAGTCTTATATTTATAACTTGATAAACTTTTGATGAATGATTTGTCTGTTACAATTTCTCCTGCCACTACAAGTTTCATATTCGTCTTCTGCTTTTTCTTAAATAGTGAAAAAGATTTCAACAGACCGATCACAGCATTTGCTTCGTTGACACCTGCCTGGCATATAAAATATTCTTTGCCTTCTGTGTATTTATTTCGTGTCGCTTCTTTAGTTGCCAGGTCTGCGGGTTTATAGCTTTTATTTACACCGATGCTTACTACACTCACTTTGGATACCGGTACTTTATATTTACTGCCAATTTCCTGTTTTGCAAAATCAGACAAGGTGATAACCTGTTCTGCTTTCAAGAGAAAGAACGGCGTATTCTTTTTATAAAATTTCAAATGCGATTTTTTATACTGCCCGGGATAATATAAATAAGAAAGATCGCCAATCAGCAGACATTGCGGCAGTTTTGTTCGCAGGGAACAGATGCCATTAAATGAAACAAACAGGTCTGCTTTAAGTTTTTTTAATAATGCAGGCAATTTTACATCATACCAATACTTCCACAGCAATGGATGCCTTCCTGCATGCTTTATAAATACGGGCATTATATTCTCTCCTGAAAGTATTGTCTCTTTTGTGCCCTTCTCATATAATAATATAAAGCGATGTTCGGGATGAAGGGCCGTTATTCTTTTCATCACTTCCATGAAAAAAACACTACTGCTGCTTTGGTTGCGGCTATCTTTAAATCCCGTATTTATCACAATGATCATGGTGGCGGCAAAGGTATTGTTTGTAATTATTACTGCGTATAATAGCTGCGTTGATCAATCTTTGCATAGAAAAAATTTTACTGGTTTTACCGATTTGAATTACTACAGCTCCATTGCAGAATAAAGCAAGACAAACTACTGTGGATATTCATTAATTACCAGCACAGAAAACGGTCATATATACAATTGCGGCAAGAGTAGCCGGGCACTACTTTTATCCCGCTAACAATTTCAGTGTAATCCAAAACTACAACTCATGAAAAACCTGTACATGTTTCCTACAAAGGTTGTTTTGTTTGTTTCCGTGATATTGATTAGCCACCATACAAGTTTTGCCCAATGCCCCTACGGAATCACTCCCGGATCGGTAGCCTACGACACCACTATTGCCACACCACCCGGTATCAATACCCTGCAGGTAAAGTTTCCGCAGGCCGACCCTTATGATGGATTGCTTACCTGCCTGCGATTATGCATTACTATTACCGGTGTGGTAGATTCAGTAAGTGTAGAAAATAATTCAGCATCACCACAAACAGCAGATGTATATTATATAAGAACAGACCAGATAACCGGGCCGGGCCTCAGTGCCCCGCTTACCAACAGCATCAATTATCATTATGGCCCTTATGCCCTTGGCCCAACGAATGGTGTATTGGGCTCAGGACCAGATTTTGTTTCCATTTCAAGGGATACATTGCTGAATGCAGTTACCAGTTGTGCCGTTATTACCAATCCTGATTCATTGTTCCAGTTCTACGGTCACGACAGTGTAACTTATTCATATAATATAACAGCATTTACCAATGTAAGCTGTACAGGTGGAAACTATAACAGCACAGTGGCTACTTCAGCCCTTGTAAGGTTCAGGTTTGAATACTGTACCTGTCCCGGATTAATATTACCGCTGAATGCACATAATTTCCGGGTAGATAAAACAGCAGAGAACAAAGCGACACTATCGTGGACGGATGAGGAACAAACGGAAGGGCCGGACTATCATTACGAAATTGAAATGAGCCGGGATGGGACACATTTTTCTTCCATCGGAAGAACCAATTCATTCGGTGCCACTGGCCAGCCCTTCCGGTTTCCTTACCAGGCTTTACGGCAGCAGAACGGTGCTTATTATTTCAGGGTAAGGCAGGTATATAATAATGGATACAGCCGTTTTAGCGAAATACGTATGGTTACGTTGAAAAATTCCTACTCAAGAGAATTAAAAATTTTACCCAATACCTCAAATGGCATTATTGGTATCAAATTTGATAATATTA
>CAYVSH010000115.1:0-10179 GCA_964453625.1 uncultured Chitinophaga sp. | reverse complement strand
TAACCAACAGGAAGTAATAAATACGAAAAATGAGCTGGATAAAATCATGGATTATTCACCCGATGTGGTATGTACAATCAATGAGGCAGGTGAATTCGTAAAAATAAGTGCAGCGTCCGAAAAAATCTGGGGATACAAACCCGAAGAATTAATCGGTAGAAAATATATGGAGCTGGTGCACCCTGCTGACCATGAAAAAACGAACAAAGCCGCTGAAGATATTATTGCTGGCCAGGAAATGACCAACTTCGAAAACCATTACATTCGAAAAGACGGCACGGTAATTCCAATCATCTGGTCGGCTAAATGGGATCAGCAAGAGAAATTAATGTTCTGTATAGCCAAGGACGGAACCGAAAAACACGAAGCGGATTTAAAAATACGGGAAAGTGAAAACCGTTTCAAAAGTCTGGTACAGGATGGCTCTGATCTCATCGGTATCTTAGATATAGAAGCCAACTACACTTATGTTAGTCCTACATCGCTACAGATTCTGGGTTATACTCCCGAAGAATTAATTGGTAAGAATGCCTTTGCATTTATACATCCCGATGACGAAGAAAGAACCAGGGCCGTATTTGGTGAGTTATCTGAGAAGAAAAAAATTGCAGTGCCACACTTTCGCTTTAAAAATAAGAAAGGGGAATGGCGCTGGATTGAAACTACGATCACCAACCTGCTGGAAGAACCTTCCATACAGGGTATAATTGCCAATTCAAGAGATATTACCGAACGCAAAATTGCTGAAGAGAAAGTGCTCTATCAACAACAGGAGAAAGAAGCGCTGATCAATTCTACCGATGACATGATTTGGAGTGTGGACCGGAATTTAAGACTTATAGCGGGGAACCAGTCATTTTTAAAAAGCATCGAAATCAGTTCCGGAAAGAAACTCAGCCCCGGAGATAAAGTACTGTTACAGGAATATCCTGAATCATTTCTGAAAGAATGGAAGGCTTACTATAAAAAGGCTCTCGAAGGAACCTCTTTCAGGAAAGAAATCGTTTCAACGTATTCAGACAACAAAACGCTGCGGTGGCTGGAAACTGCTTTCAATCCCATTTATTCAGATGCGGAGATAGTCGGGATTGCATGCTACTCGAGAGATATCACTGAAAGAAAAACTGCTGAAGAAGAAAAAAACTTTAAAGCACAGTTGCTTAATACGATCGGGCAGGCAGCTATTGCCACCGATCTGAACGGAACAGTTATTTTCTGGAATCAGGCGGCTGAAAAAATCTATGGCTGGTCAGCATCTGAAGCGATCGGGCAAAGTATCATGACACTTACTCCCGATGAGCATACGAGGGAAGAAGCTGCAGCAATAATGAAACAACTTTCAAAAGGCAAATCCTGGTCCGGAGAGTTCAAGGTCAGACGGAAAAATGGCGAAACTTTTCCAACACTTGTCACTAATTCACCCATATACGACCAGGATGGTAAGCTTACCGGTATCATAGGCATTTCCACAGATATTACAGAACAGAAAAAGGCAGCTCAATCTTTAATGGAAAGTAACCTGCGATATGAATATGTAACCAAAGCCACATTTGATGCGATTTGGGATTGGGATATTGAAGGAGAAAAAATTTTCTGGGGAGATGGTTACCTTGAACTTTTTGGGATGATGGAAGAGCCCGGTCTCACACAAGTGCAAAACGTAGTAAAAAGGCTGCATCCCGAAGAAGTTGAAAATGTACTGGCCAGTGCCAGATCTGCGCTGAAGTCAACTAACAACAACTGGAGCTTTGAACACCGCTATTTAAAAACCGATGGCACATTTGCCTTTGTTTCCAATCGTGCTGTTATCATCCGGAACGATGCCGGTAAGGCCATTCGGGTAATTGGTGCCATGCAGGATATCAGCCGGAGAAAAGCAAGGGAAGAACAATTGAAATTACTGGAATCAGTCATTGTAAATTCCAATGATGCCGTATTAATTACCGAAGCTGAACCTATTGACGAACCCGGTCCCAGGATAATTTATGTGAATGAAGCTTTTACCAAAATGACAGGCTATTCCGCGGAAGAAGTAGTTGGGAAAACTCCCCGGATTTTACAAGGACCAAAAACCAATCGTGCAGAACTCGACAAATTGAAGAAAGCCTTACAAAAATGGGAACCCTGTGAAATAACGATCATCAATTACAAAAAGACAGGAGAAGAATTCTGGATCAATCTTTCGATTAGCCCGGTTGCTAACGAAAAAGGATGGTTTACACATTGGATTTCAATTGAACGGGATGTTACCGGGCAAAAAAAGACAGAAGAAACCATCCGTTCCATTAATGAACGATATGACCTGGCAGCCAAAGCCACCAGTGATGTGATCTGGGATTGGGACCTTGTTACGGGAGGAGTGGTCCGGTCAAAAGAATCGATGAAAAAACTGTTTGGTTTTACTCACCAGGAAGAGATGGAGAATGAAGCATTCTGGTCTAGCAGGGTACACCCGGAAGATATCGAATGGATCAAAGAAAAGTTTAAAAAATTTTTTGCTGACCCAAAGGCATTATACATGGATCATGAATACCGGTTTAAAAAAGCAGATGGATCCTACGCCTATATTAATGATAAAGGATTTGTTATTAGGGATGCAAAGGGAAAGGCGATCCGCATGATAGGTGCCGCCCAGGATATCACCAAGCTTAAAGAGAACGAACTACAGTTGCAACAAACCAATGCAGAACTGGAGAAAAGGGCAAAAGAACTTGCACATACAAATGAAGAGCTGGAACAGTTTGCCTATATCGCTTCCCACGACCTGCAGGAACCCTTACGGATGGTAAGCAGTTTTCTTGTGCAGATAGAAAAAAAATATCAATCGCTACTGGATGATAGGGGCAAGCAATACATTCATTTTGCTGTGGATGGATCAAAACGTATGCGGCAAATTATCCTTGACCTGTTGGAATACTCAAGGGTTGGAAGATTGCATGATGATGAAATGGATGTTGACCTGAATTCAATAATATCAGAAATTCAAATTCTATTCAGAAAAAAGATAAATGAAAAAAATGCAACGATTATTTCTAAAAATCTACCTGTAATAAGGATCAATAAAACGCCTATAAGACAGGTATTTCAAAACTTAATAGGAAATGCTTTGATGTATTCTATGGAAAATAAACCCCCGGTAATAAAAATAGAAGCAAAAGATAAAAAAACATACTGGGAATTTTCTGTAGCAGATAATGGTATTGGAATTGATAAAGAGTATTTTGAAAAAATATTTATCATGTTCCAGCGGCTGCATAGCCGCGAAGAATTTGCCGGAACGGGAATGGGCCTGGCACTCACCAAAAAAATAATTGAACATTTTGGTGGACGCATATGGGTTAAATCGGTGGAAGGAAAAGGAAGTACGTTTTTCTTTAGATTACCTAAAAACAGATGATATGCCCGTAAAAGCAACAGGAATAAAAGCATTTATGCACAAAAAAAGTGAGTGTTCCCGTATCATTGCCGGAATTGACTGGGCCCGTCACCCTTTGGGAAAACCTGCTACCTGGCCACAAAGCCTTATTACAGCACTGAGCATTATGCTGAATTCAAAATTTCCGATGTTCCTTTTTTGGGGTAAAGGGCTTTATTGTTTTTATAACGATGCCTATCGCCCTTCATTAGGAAATGAAGGCAAACACCCGGATGCCATGGGTAAAAAAGCAAAAGAGGTGTGGCCCGAGGTCTGGGATGTCATTTATCCGCAGATCAAACAGGTGATGGCCGGAGGTGATGCTACCTGGCATGAAGACATGCTGGTTCCGATTTACCGGAACGGGAAAATAGAAGATGTGTACTGGACCTACAGTTATAGTCCGGTATTTGGTGAAGCAGGAAATATTGCCGGTGTATTTGTCACCTGCAATGAAACAACTGCCAAAGTGATGTCAGAAAAGAAACTGATCAGGATGGCAAAAGAACTGGAGCTTAAAGCTAAAACTGTTACTCGAAACAATAATATTCTTCAGAAGAATTTAGAGCGGCTTAATAAAGCAGAACAATTTGCCCATTTTGGAGGTTTTGAGTGGGAGATTGATACCGGAAAGATAACCTGGTCGGATGAACTGTACCGGATAGCCGGATATGAACCGGGATCCGTGAAGCCCAATTTGAATTTTGCACTTGACCATAATAACAACCCCGCAGAAAAAGAAAGAATCCTTAAAGAACTGGAACATTGTATTGCCACCCAAAAACCTTTCAATGAAATATTTGCATTTACCCGAAATGATGGCAGTGAAAGAATCATTAAAATAAATGGCATAGTTGAGGTACAGAAAGAGAATAAAGGCCCAAAGATGACCGGAGTTATCATTGATATCACCGAACAGGAAAGGCTTGAAAACGAAAAACTGGAACTGGCAGGTATAATACAAAACAGCCTGAATGAGATTTATATTTTTGACGCTGAAACCCTGCAATTCAGGTTTGCTAACAGGGGAGCCCTTTCCAATATTGGTTATAGTATGGATGAATTCCAGATGCTCACACCTTTGGCTATTAAACCGGAATATACAGAATCCACTTTCCGGGAAATGATTATCCCGTTATTAAAAGGGAATAAGAAGATTATTGTTTTCAATACGATTCACCAGCGAAAAGACGGCAGCAGGTATCCGGTGGAGGTTCATTTACAAAAAATGACATACCAGCATAAACCTGTACTGGTTGCCATCATCATTGATATTAGTTTACAGCAAAAAATACTACAACAAAGAGAACAAGAACGGCTGGAAAACGAAGCACTTATCAACAGTACTTCCGATTCCATGTGGAGTGTGGACCCTTCATTAAATCTTATAACTGCCAACCAGAGTTTTATAAACAACATGCTGGCTGTTACCGGAAGAACAATCAGACGGGGTGATAAATTATTACTGACTAATTATTTTCCCGCTTCTCTTATAAAAGAATACAAAACTGCGTATAAAAAAGCGCTGAGCGGCGAAAAAATTAATATTGAAATCAGAAACCCCTTAGCTGCCGGAAAGGCCAATGAATGGACAGCGCTGAGCCTGAACCCCATTAAAAACAATGATGAAATCACAGGTATTGCATGTTTCGCCCAAGACATTACACAGACTAAAAACAGCACTCTGAAACTGCAGGAGTCGGAAAATAAATATAAACTGCTTTTTCAAAACAGTCCTCTCCCCAAGCTGATGTATGAGCTTGATACACTCAGGATAGTGGATGTAAATGATGCCGCCCTGAAAAAATACGGTTATACCAAAGCTGAATTTTTTCGACTTAAAATGAAAGACCTCCGGCCTGCCCATGCAGTAAAATATTTTCTGGCACAGATCAAAAAGCTAAAAGCAGGCCATAACATATCCAGTATTGGGCCAACAAGTCATCAAAAAAAAGACGGTACCGTATTCACTGTTGAAGTGTACCTGCACAAAGTTCAACTTGACAATAAAGAAGCCGTCATTGCTGTTATTCAGGATATCACAGAAAAACAGGTATATGAAAACAAACTGAAGCAGTTGAATGAATCATTGATGCAAAGCAACCGGGAATTGCAACAATTTGCTTCCGTAACCGCACACGACCTGCAGGAACCACTCCGTATGATATCAAATTTTACAGGACGGCTTGAAAAAAAATACGGGGACAAACTTGATAAAAAAGGGCTTCAATACATCTATTACGCAAAAGATGGTGCCATACGAATGCAGCGTCTCATAACCGATATATTGGAATATGCTAAGGTGGATGGACACCCCTCCGATTTCCAGGAGGTTAATATTGATAGCATCATCCAACAAGTGTTGAAAGACCTCCAACACCGGATTAAAAATGCCGGTGCAGTGATTAATTATCCCGGCTATAATGTTGCTATAATGGGAAATGCCTACCTGTTATATCGCCTGTTTATGAATCTGATCAGCAATGGATTGAAGTTTACGCTTCCGGACAGGGCACCTGAAATAACAATAAATTTGCAGGAAAAAGAGAAGCATTGGCAGTTTTCCATAGCAGATAATGGCATTGGTATTGCAGCAGAAGATCAGGAGAAGCTTTTTTTGACATTCAGCCGGCTTCATTCCCGTCAGGCATTTGAAGGTTCCGGATTAGGGTTGGCTACCTGTAAAAAAATCATTGAACAGCATAAGGGAAGGATATGGCTGAAATCAGCAGAAGGAAAAGGGACTACTTTTTATTTTACAATTGAAAAATTTTAATTATGCATCAAATACATATTTTACTGGTAGAAGACAACGAAGGCGATATACTTCTTACTACTGAGGCGCTGGAAGAAGGGAAAATAGTCAATAAGATAAGTGTAGCAAAAGACGGAAAAGCAGCTATTGACTTCCTCGAAAAAAAGAACGGATATGAAAAAGATACAAAACCCGACCTTATTTTGCTTGACGTAAATCTGCCCAAAAAAAACGGGCACGAAGTATTGCAATATATCAAGAATGATGATAAATTTAAAATGATCCCGGTTATCATTCTTACAACCTCTTCTTCCGAAAAAGACATTATGTTATCGTATAAGAATTACGCCAATTGCTTTATAACCAAGCCGGTTGAAGTAGATAATTTCTTACAGGTAATAAGCAGTATAGAAAATTTCTGGATATCAGTTGTACACTTACCAGGTAAAATAAAATAATATGATCAGGGATAATCATTTACTTAATATACTGGTGGTAGAAGACAATCCCGGTGATTACCTCATTATCGAGGAATCGCTTTTGGAACAACTCAATAACCCCGAACTTGTACATGTTACAGATTTCAGAAAAGCATCGAATTACCTGGGTTCAACACAAAATTTACCTGATCTGATACTGCTGGATCTGACATTACCAGACAAAAGCGGCGAAAAACTGGTTAATGAAATGATACGGATAGCACCCACAGTACCCATCATTATACTTACCGGTTTTTCAGATATTGAATTCAGTAAAAAATCAATATCCCTTGGTGTATCAGATTACTTAGTAAAAGATGAATTAAATGCAGCCATTTTATATAAAAGTATTTTATACGCAATAGAAAGAAGCAAGAACCTGTCTGCATTACGGGAATCAGAAAAAAAGTACAGCGACCTGTTTAATTTAAGCCCGCAGCCGATGTGGCTTTACGACCTGGAAACCCTGAAATTTATCCAGGTCAATAAGGCAACTATAGACCATTATGGATACAGTGAAGAAGAATTCCGGGAAATGACCATAATGGATATCCGGCCCGAATCTGAAAAAAGCAAAACAGAAATTGCGGTTCAAGGCCGGAAACAAGGCAATACAGCAAACTATACGGGGCAGTTCAAGCATATAAAAAAATCAGGCGAAATAATTACAGTGGAAATTTACAGTACGGCGATTGAATTAAACAATATGCAATGCAGGTCAATCATTGCCATTGATGTCACTGAAAGGATAGAATTTGAACATAAGGTAACCAGGGCAATCATTAAAACGCAGGAAGAAGAGCGATACGAAATCGGCAGTGAGTTGCATGATAATGTTTGCCAGATCCTGGCTACAAGCCTGATGAGTCTGGGATCGGTCAAAAAAAACATTGAGCCCGAAGCGACTCCATCATTTGAATTAACCAGGAAATATATCAGCATGGCATCCGATGAGATTCGGAATCTTTCACATCGGCTGGCGCCGGCATTTTTTGATAACAGCACATTTGAAGAGTCAATAGAATCACTGATGAGAAATTTAGATCTTCATAATCAATTTGAAGTCAATTTTACTTATAGTGCAAAGCTGAAATCAATCTCCCTGAATACACAGTTGCAACTGAACCTCTACCGTATACTTCAGGAACAGTTCAGAAATATAATGAAGTATTCAAAAGCGAAAATCTTAACCGTTATCTTAAAAACAGAGAACAGAAATCTAATCTTGCAATTGACTGATGATGGCGTTGGTTTTTCCGTGAATGCCGTTAAATCAGGAATAGGACTTGCCAACATGAAAAGAAGGGCAGAATTGTTTGGAGGAAACTTTACAATAAAAAGTGCACCCGGAAAAGGTTGTTTGGTTAAAGTAGAGATACCTTTAGAACAGGAGGACTGATTTCCAGCCTGGATCATTGTTTTAAAAGAAGTTTATATCTGAGTTATTGATACCGGTATTGATTGTACGGAGTGATGAAAATGCCTGTGTGAAAGATAGATTAAACCATTTCCCGATGGTTAATCTTAAGGCAATATTATACAGCATGTCTCTTTCATTCACCATATTCAATGAGGCACGGTCGAAAATTTTTTCCTAATTCGAGTTTTATTGCATTGATTTTATGATCCCGGGAACGATATAAAACTTGCAGAGTCATTCGCAGTGTTTTCACTGGCGAAATGAAAGTGATGCGTTTATTAACAGATCAGGATTTCTTTTACCGTTATATAGTGCCTGTGCAGTAACATTAGTGCTGAAGCGTCGGGCTATTAAAATAATGAATAGCTCTGCAGTAGTGAGATTTGATTTTTTTTACCAAGCCGGCAGGGTCGACATTATATTGATTGAGCATCAATCTTGAAAAGCAACTTATCTTTTTTAAGACTGAGGGGAGCCGTTAGGACTATTCTTTTTCTTCCGGGGTTTTGGAAACGAGTACGGACAGAATTACCTTTAAAAGAAAAAGCTATATGACAATCGAGAATAAACTAAAACAACTGGAAAGATCCTGTGCCCAATCCCGCAGGATGAATTATCTTTTAATACTTGGCATCGCTGCCCTTGCATTTATGGGTTTTAAGAAGAACCAGGAACTGGAACACCTGAAAGTAAAAAGCATTTCCATCATCGGTGAAAACGGTAATACCATGGCCCGGTTAAAGCAAGGCTGGAACGGTGGCTATATTGAACTAATGGATAGTACGGGCAAAACCGCTCTTGAAGCAGGATCAATATACTCCGGCGGCTATCTGAATATTTATAACAACCGGGGTAAGAAAACAATATGGATGACCCAGATGCAGGATGGCGGTGGATATTTAGGCGTTAAGAACACTTATGAAAAAGATGTGGCCGGTATGGGAGTAAGTGGCAATGGTCCGGGGTATTTCTATATTACCGATGAGAATGGCAACACCCGCAATTATCAATCTGCCGATCAGAATGGCCATGGTTATGCGGTACTGTATAACAACCAGGGAAAGCTAACTGCAAAACTTGCTGCCAAAGATGATTACTCCAACGGTGGTGTTTTAGGCATCTATTCTTCTGCCGGTAACCTGAGAAACTATTTGGGTGTAGATAACAATAGTGCCGGTTTAAGTTTTTTATATAACAACTATGGCAATATCACCATGTCATTTAGGGCTTACTCTGGCATGTACATAAATAACTGGACTGGCAACAACAGGATATGGCTTAGTGTATCAGACAATGATGGAGGTTATCTGAATATGTATAACCGCAATGGCAACCGCAATATTTATTTGGGCAATCGCAACAACAGCAACGATGGGATTCTTTATACTTCCGATGGATATAATGGCACCGGCACATATCCCCGGTAAGCAGCAGATCATTTCACAAATAAAAAACGGGCAGCTTCTGCTGCCCGTTTACAAAATGGCTACCCTGTTTAGCTGATCACTATTTCCTGCTTCGCACCTTCCTTACCGGAAATTACGGGCAGGCTTACCTGCAAAACACCATCCGCATATTTGGCGGAAATGTTTTTGGCATCAATCTGCTCACCCAGCGTAAAGCTGCGACGGAAACCACCCCGGCTGTATTCCCGCAGTACCCATTCAGGGCGGGGAAAACCTTCCGGCGGGGTGTACGAAACGGTTAATTCATTTCCGTTTACTGGAAATGTTCTTTGATGCGGCCCGGTGCAAACACCAGCATTTCATAACTGTTGTCTGTTTTGTAAATGTTCACCGAAGCCCTTTGCATTGATCGGATAAATCCCGGCCTTGCGGAATTTCCGTGGGTTCTGCCTTTTGCGGCACATGACTGATTGTAGTACATGTTGTAAAATTTTATGGAACAAAATTGTTAACATGTACCTTCCTTAATAATAATGCCGGAAACTTTTTAATGTAATAATGGCAGCTTATGCTACCAGCATCCATACAAAGCCGGTTAGTAGTATTAAAAGATGCACTATTAACCACACCCGCTGCCATACCGGCCGGTAATTCCTTTTTACCTGTTGGTTAAATGGATCAAATACCTATGCTATTCCAAAATT
>CAYVSH010000114.1:0-10199 GCA_964453625.1 uncultured Chitinophaga sp. | reverse complement strand
AGATCGTTGATATCTGGAGCCGTGTTGATACTCGGATCACTGAAACTTTGATCCGTGAGTTAAGCAGCGATAAGCAAGGCTTCAATTCATTGTATATGATGCTTGATTCCGGAGCAAGGGGTTCTAAGCAGCAGATTAAGCAGTTGGCTGGAATCAGAGGGTTGATGGCTAAGCCAAGAAAATCTGGTTCTACCGGTTCTGAGATCATTGAGAATCCAATTCTTTCCAACTTTAAAGGAGGATTGAACGTATTGGATTACTTTATCTCTACTCACGGTGCCCGTAAAGGTCTTGCCGATACGGCTCTTAAAACTGCCGATGCAGGTTACCTAACTCGTCGTCTGGTCGATGTAGCGCAGGATATGGTTATTACAGAAGAAGATTGCGGTACACTACGTGGTATTGCCACTTCTGCATTAAAAGATAATGAAGATATTATTGAACCATTAGCAGACAGAATTGCTGGTCGTACTTCGCTGCATGATGTATTCGACCCTGTAAGCGAAGCATTGCTTGTTTCTGCAGGCGATGAAATTACAGTTGATATTTCTAAGAAAATTGAAGATGCTGGAATTGAGATAGTGGAAATCCGTTCTGTACTTACCTGCGAAAGTAAAAGAGGTGTTTGTGTAAAATGTTATGGTAAGAACCTTGCTTCAGGAAATACTGCGCAGAAAGGTGATGCTGTAGGTATCATTGCTGCACAGTCCATTGGTGAACCAGGTACACAGTTAACACTTCGTACATTCCACGTAGGTGGTGTGGCAGGATCTGCTACTGTTGATTCTGCATTGTTGGCCAAGTTTGACGGTACAATTCAGTTTGATGGTTTGAGAACTGTTACTGTTGAAAACAGTGAAGGCAATAAAGTTCAGGTGGTAATTGGAAGAACCGGTGAGATCAGGAACATTGATGTGGAAACTGATCGTTTGCTGAACACGGCACATATCCCTTATGGAGCAACATTATTTGTAAAGGATGGCCAGAAAGTGAAAAAGGGTGAGACCATTTGTACATGGGATCCTTATAACAACGTTATCATGGCTGAGATCAATGGTACGTTAAGTTTTGATAATGTGATTGAAGGGGTTACTTACCGTGAAGAAGCTGATGAGCAAACAGGTCACCGTGAAAAGGTGGTAATTGAAACAAGAGATAAAACAAAAATTCCTTCGATCATAGTAGAAGGAAAAGAAAAGAAATCATATAACCTTCCAACCGGAAGCCATATCATCAAAGAAGAAGGTGATGAAGTAAAAGCTGGCCAGGTGCTGGTGAAGATTCCAAGAATTCTTGGTAAGCTTCGTGACATCACCGGAGGTCTTCCCCGTGTTACTGAATTATTTGAGGCAAGAAATCCAAGTAACCCTGCTGTAGTTTCTGAGATTGATGGTGTGGTTATGATGGGTTCCATCAAGAGAGGTAACCGTGAGATCATCATTGAAGCAAAAGACGGAGTACAGAAGAAATATCTTGTTCCATTGACAAGACAGATATTAGCACAGGATGGCGACTTCGTGAAAGCCGGTGCATCATTAAGTGATGGTCAAATTGCTCCTTTCGATATTCTTTCTATCAAAGGCCCGTTTGCAGTGCAGGAATATGTTGTAAATGAGATCCAGGAAGTTTACCGTTTACAAGGTGTAAAGATCAATGACAAGCATATTGAATGTATCGTTCGCCAGATGATGCGTAAAGTAAACATCGTTGATCCGGGGGATACAAAATTCCTTGAAGATGATCTTACTGATAAGTTTGATTTTGTAGAAGAGAACGATTATATATTCGATAAGAAGGTAGTAACAGAAGTTGGTGACAGTACTAAACTAAGGGCAGGCCAGATCGTTACGCTGCGTGAAGTAAGAGAAGAGAATTCAATTCTTCGCCGTAATGATAAGCAGCCGGTTGAATACCGTGATGCAAAGCCAGCTACTTCTTCACCAACATTGCTGGGTATCACTAAAGCATCATTGGGTGTACCAAGCTGGATATCAGCTGCATCATTCCAGGAAACAACGAAAGTATTGTCTTCTGCAGCCATAAACGGTAAAACAGATGAAATGCTTGGATTGAAGGAGAATGTAATTACCGGACATCCGATACCTGCTGGTACAGGCCTTAGGGATTTTGAGAACATGATCGTTGGTAGTAAAGAAGAGTATGAATTGTTGCAGACTACCCGTGAAGCAATGGCATTTGATGAGGAAGAATAAAAATTATTCTGACTTCCGGATGTAGAATTCTCCGGACTATTGATAAAATTGTAACAGGAGTAAGAGTCAACGTCTTACTCCTTTTTTACACAAATAAAATGCTGTTAAGGCAATCATAAAGTAAAATAAACAAATAGAATTGCCCGGCAGTTACTGCTTAGTTTTGTAAAAATTATGACCGGAATGAAAAATGGAATGCTGATATGGAACGGGTTGCTTACACTGGTGGCCGGTTTTTTTCTTATTACTCATTTTACTTCAAAATCTAAAAGCTCAGATAAACCTGGTTCCACAAGCGGTAAAACATTTGCTGATTCTAATCATTTCCGGATAGCATACTTTGAAATGGATTCAGTGGCGGCAAATTATGATAAAGTAAAAGAGGTAAAAGCTGAGCTAACAAAAAAGGAGAATGAAATAACGGCAGAGATTGAAAGGATGAATAAAAATCTGCAAGATCGTTATATGTATTTTCAAAACCAGGCACAAGCTGGCACTCTATCAGATGCTGATTCAGAAAAAGCAGCACAGGAATTGAAAAGAATGGATGAAGAATTAAAAACAAGGAAGGCAAAGCTTGACCAGGATTATTTTGATCTGCGTACCCGTAAAGAAACAGATATTAAAGTAAAGATTGAAGACTTTTGTAAAGAGTTCAACCAGGATAAAAAATATAACTACATCATTTCATATGAGCAGGGACTTTTCTTTTATAAAGACACTGCTTACAATATAACCAAAGAACTGATTCAGGGCTTAAATGAAAGGCACAGGGCTGAAAAGAAAAATTAACTTAATTGATCCTCTTTATAGAGGATTTTTTCATTCCTGTATCTTGAGAAATAATTCTTTATTTTGAAGTATGGAAGATTTCAAAAAGCTATTCTCATCTTTTTCAAAACTAAAAGTAGGAGTAATCGGGGACTTTATGCTTGATACCTATATGTGGGGCAAGGTTGACCGTATATCTCCGGAAGCACCTGTTCCTGTTGTTTCATTGCACCATAAAGAATATAGGATAGGTGGAGCAGGCAATGTGGCTTTGAATTGCCGTTCATTAGGGACATCTGTTACAGTACTAGGTGTAACGGGTGATGATGAAGAAAGTGTTTTGCTGAATAAATTGCTTAAAGAAAAAAGTATTGATACATCAAACCTTCTTAAAAGTAAAGATCGCATTACTACCAGTAAAACCCGGATCATCAGCCGTAATCAGCAGATGATGCGGTTGGATGCAGAAATTACTACTGATTTAAATAAAAGCGATGAAGAAGCTCTATTGAAAAAAGTTAAGACTTTTATCACTTCAAAGAAACCAGACATTATCATATTTGAGGATTATAATAAGGGAGTGCTTACTGAAAATGTGATAAAAGAAGTAATTGCATTGTGTTGTGCTGCCGGTGTTATAACGGCTGTTGATCCAAAAAGAAAGAACTTTTTTTCTTATAAAAAGGCTGATATTTTCAAACCAAACCTGAAAGAAGTAAAAGAAGGTTTGAATATGATTACTGATGAAATAAAACCGGCTTTATTAAAAAAGATACATGCCGAACTTGCCGTAATACTTGGCCATAAAATTTCTTTTATCACTTTGTCAGAGAAAGGTGTTTTTTACCAGCAGGATAATAAAGCAAGCCTTATCCCTTCTCACCTTCGCAATATTGCTGATGTTTCCGGCGCAGGCGATACAGTAATTGCAGTGGCCTCATTGGTATATGCTGCAACAAAAAATATTCACCTGATGGCAGAAATCGCCAATATTGCCGGTGGATTGGTTTGTGAAGAAGTGGGTACTGTAGCTATTGATAAAAATAAACTCCTGCATGAGTGTGAACTTTTGCTGAATTAAATAGATCCTATAAGAAATGTCTAGTTATACATTAGTTATACATGGCGGTGCCGGTACCATTCTTAAAAAAGATATGACCGATGAAAAAGAAGCAGCTTATAAAAAAGGATTGCAAGATGCTTTGGATGCGGGATATGCTTTACTTGAAAAAGGAAAGTCAGCGATAGAAGCTGTTCTGGCAGCAACCGTTTCTTTGGAAGATAATATTCTCTTCAATGCCGGTCGTGGTTCTGTATTTGGAAAAGATGGTAGCCAGGAAATGGATGCATCAATCATGGATGGAAAAACATTGATGGCCGGGGCAGTGTCTGCAGTCAGAAATGTTCGCAATCCGGTCGAATTGGCTTATGCTATCATGACCAAAAGCCAGCATGTAATGTTGAATGGAAACGGAGCATTGCAATTCGCAAAAGAGAACGGGTTGAAGATTGAGGAGGATGAATATTTCTATTCTGCATTTCGTTATGATCAGTGGAAGCAAATGCAGGGAAGTGATGAGTCGGCACTGGATCACAATATTATAATTACAGAAAAAAAATTCGGAACAGTTGGTGCTGCAGCTTTGGATATACACGGAAACATTGCAGCGGCAACCAGTACTGGCGGAATGACCAATAAGCAATATGGAAGAGTAGGTGATAGTCCGATTATTGGTGCCGGTACATATGCAAATAATAAAACCTGTGCCATCAGTTGCACTGGTCATGGTGAACCATTTATACGGGCAGTAACTGCTTATGATGTAAGTTGCCTGATGGAGTATAAAGGGCTGTCATTAGAAGATGCGATGAAAGTGGTGGTACATGAAAAGTTAATAAAGATCGAAGGTGAAGGAGGGATGATTGGTGTAGATGCAAAAGGAAATGCGGCATTGATTTTTAATAGTGAAGGGATGTATCGGGGGATAAGAAACAGTCAAGGAGAAAACAGGACAGAAATATATAAGTGATTTGAAAATGAAAAAAGTTGCGATAATAGTAGCTGGTGGCACTGGAACAAGAATGGGAAATGTGATACCCAAGCAATTTATTCTTTTAAATAATAAGCCGGTTCTTTACTATACACTAAAAACTTTTCTTGACTCGTATGCTGATCTGCAAATTGTGTTGGTGCTGCCTATAGATTACACAGATATGGGCCAGGAAATCATTGACGCCTATTTTGATAAAAACAGGATAAGGATCACAGCGGGTGGAGATACCCGGTTTCAATCTGTTAAAAATGGTCTTGCTTTGATTGAGGATGAAGCTATTATTTTTGTTCATGATGGTGTTCGTTGTCTTGTTTCAAAAGAACTTATACATCGTTGTTACGAGCAGGCAGTAGAAACGGGAACAGCAATTCCTGTTATCACTTCAAAAGACAGTATCCGGTTATTGACAGAAGAAGGTAATGAAGCATTTGACCGAAATAATGTGAAGCTGGTTCAAACACCTCAAACTTTTCATAGTAAAATAATCATACCAGCTTTTCAGATTGATTATAAAGACAAATTTACTGACGAAGCTACAGTAGTGGAAGCCTATGGATTGAAAGTTTCATTGGTAGAAGGGGAGGAGAACAATATTAAGATCACTCGTCCGATTGATATGCTTATAGCAGAAGCATTGATATGTAATCCCTGACCATTTTTATTTCTTTATCCATCTCAAATAAAAAGGAAGCCTGTTGATCTTCAATACAGGGTAGGTTTCAAGTGTTGCACCAAAGCTGCTATAGAAAAAGGCAAGATTGGGAATGTCCGATCCTTCAAAGTCAAGCAATATGTTTTTCTCTGCATGATCTTTTATAAATGCATCTATCAATGCATGGGATGCGCCGGTTGTTTTTCCTTCTGGATGGTTCCCGACTAAAATATAGTAAGCCCGGTAATGAGAAAAAAAGAAAACAGCTGATGCCAGCAATTTATTTTCAGTTGATAAGACGCCAAAAGTGGTAACCATATTTTTGGTCTTTAATAACTGATATAATTTTCTAAACCGTTCAATGTTTTCTTTTGATTCTTCATTTTGCGATCTCATTTGGAGAATTGCCAGATCAATTACATTTTCTATTTCAACATCTTTTTTGATTGAACAGCCATACTGTTTAGCTTTTTTTATATTACGTTGGATATTCTCCCGGTAGTTTTCGTAAAGTGATTCGTAGGATTTATTCAGATCAAGTATATAATTATTTCTGGTCCTGGTATTTTTAGCTTCGTTCCCATAGTTCAGGTAAATATCAATATACCGGAATGATGAAGGAATCGCTGCAATAAAATCATTGACCAGTTCCCTTGAGACTGATTTCCCGAACACCCCAAGTTGAGCTGTAAGAAAAGGCTGATACAAATAACGGATGCTATATTTCATATTCCATGTCAGTGGCATTACTGCTTCATAATCATTCAACACTAAGGCATCCCAATGCTTTGACATACAGTCAAGATAAAATGAATAACCATATATCAATCCGTTTTCGGCAGAAGAAATACAATTATCCCATTTTATTTTATCAATCTGGGATTGCTGAAGATATCTTATGTGTGAGCTTTCACTCATCAGAAATTAAGATTACGATCAATCTTCCGGAAACTAAAATTCGAAATATCAATGGAGAACGATATCTTTTTCCAGAACCTCTCTTTTTTCAGGATTGTTGACTGGATATAATCTCTGTAAACTGAGCTATACAATAGCGGAATATAAATGTTGATAGTTTCTTTAAAAATTGGAATATGTATACCGGCATCGAATAAGAACCGGTCTGCTTCGGCACCTTGTTTCCAGGCTTCTGCATAAGTTCCAATATCAAGGAATAATTTTAAGGGAATTCTGACCGGTAATAAACTTAATGGATTAATTGATGATGGTATGGTTGTGCTCAGATTAGCAGCAATCAGCCAGTCATCTGTTTTGGCTACTTTATCTGCAAGCAGATCAGTTCGTACTTTAAATGCACCGTCCCTTACCATGATCTGCTGGCTAAGGAATCCATTGAACTCGTTGCGGCCAATAAAATAATCGCTATAAGTATAATCTTCATAGCCGTTGGCACCGGTCATATTTAAATGGTATCTGTCAGTCTCAAATTGTTTTGTAATTGTTTTGGAACTGGTATAAAAAAACTTGCCGGCAAACAATCTCAAATTCAGACCACCTTCTTTTACATAGTTGAAAAAATAGTTTCCGGTAAAAGCGGCTCTTACAAAATCTTTACCTTGTTCAATTTTCAACTCACCACGATATGGATATAGTGCTCTGTTATTTTCAATCACAATTTTTAATTGATTCAAAGTTCTGTTTTTAGCAATTGTTTGTGGTTTGAAAGTGATTGTTGTATCAATACCAACTATCATTGTATCACGGTAAAACTGAAGTATATCCTCATTGAAAAGGTATGTCTTGAACTGTACGTAGCGAAGTTTCTGGCTTCGTGGGTCTTTTTCTTTTAATGTAAACCTGATGCCGGGAACTATTTTACTAAAGCCCATAAAAGTTTTGTTTCCATCTCCATCCACAAATCTGTCAACAGTAAACATAGAGCCACTAACTCCAACGTCAATTTTTTGAAAAGCAGCATTCGGATAGAAACTATAGTTTGCCAATCCCAACCCGGTAAGTTTCTTTGTTCCCGTTGCATACATGGGTGCTACCAGAAACTGAAAAGGCGAGGGAGGTAATTTCATATTAGTTACAAAACCTCCAATCATCAGTTTATCATAGTAATTAGCACCTATAGCAGGACCAATCAATATCAAGTCTTTTGTTGGTTTTTTAGCATACTCATTCAAGGATTTTATGCTAAAAATTGAAGTAGTCTTTGTGCCGGTTCTTTTTTGATTTGGTAATGTTCCAATTTTGGCGAGATAGGAAAAAACAGAGTCAAGATCTTTTCCGCTGCTTTCTTCCAATACTTTTTTAAAATCTTCCGGCTGCGGATGTTTGAATTGCCAGCGGCTGTAATATTCCTGCATAGCTTTATCAAATACTTCAGTACCCAGTTCTGATTCAAGATACCGCATCCATTCAGCCGTTTTATAATAAGCGACAAGCCCATAATTCATTTCACTGAATTTTTCTGAGGAGGTCTCTATCGGCTGATCAGTTTTTGTTGCTGCTTTTGTTTCAAAAGCAATTCTTGCCAATTGAGGTTGAGCACCATATTTAGATGTTACATATTTATCATCATAATAGCTGTTCATGCCTTCATCCATCCACGGATGTTTTCGTTCGTTGCTGGCAAGAATGCCATAGAACCAATTATGCCCTATTTCATGTGCAATAGTTTGATCCAATGATTTTCTGTCATCAGTTGGGGAGATAACAGTTATCGTCGGATACTCCATCCCACCTCCAAAACTTTCAGGTCCCTGAACAACCTGGACAATATTGTACGGGTATTCTCCAATAAGACTGGAATAATGCCTGGTTGCCTGCTTGGAATACTGCAGAGCATTGCTCCAAACCTCTTTATGGGCCGGAGTATAGTAAGAAAATACATCAATGATTTTACCGGAAGAGAGCTTACAGGTATCATAGTTTACAATAAACCGCTTATCCGCAAACCATGCAAAATCATGTATGTTGTTTTGTTTGTATTGAAGTGTTTTGGTTTCTTTATCTGATTGAGGAAAAAGCTGGTAGGAAGTTTTTATCTGGCCATATTGGGTCTTTTCTTTTTCTTTCACAGGCTCCCAGGTAAATGAAGTTCTTGTTTTCAACCATTCTTTCTCCTCTGCATTTTGTAATTCACCGGTTGCAGCTACTACATAGTTTTTAGGAACAGTAATATTTACATTAAAACTTCCGAATTCACTGTAAAATTCACCCTGGTCAAGATAGGTCATCGGGTGCCATCCGTTCTTATCATACACTGCCGGCTTAGGATACCATTGTGTAGCCTGGTAGCTTTCGCCATCATGCCCGCCTCTTGAAAAATTGTATGGCAGTTTTACATGAAAGGGAGTAGTGATGTTTATTTTTTGTCCGGGAGCCAATGGTACGGGCAAAACGATTTTTATGATATCAATATGCTGCGGATGATCTTCAGTTGTGACCGTAATATTATTTACTTTAAAATCCAGCCGGTTGATATAGCCCTTATCTTCTTTTCCTGAAAAATAAAACTTAGTGCTTCCATTCTCCAGCATTTGATCTGTAAAGGCTGTCTTATCATTTTTATAGGCATTGGGCCAAAGGTGAAACCAAATGAATTGTAATGTATCGGGAGAATTGTTGAAGTATTCGATCGTTTCAAATCCATCCAGTGTATGTTCTTTATCATTCAAAGAAACATCAATAGTATAGTTGACTTGCTGTTGCCAGTAATTTTGCTGGGATTGTAATGCTATGAGCAGGAAATGGGAAAGCAGGAGTAAAACTAGTTTTCTCACAAGGATTTGTTTAATCAAAAATAAAATCTAAAATCTGCAATCTGAAATCTAAAATTACTTGCCTTTCCCTTTAAAAATAATCCTTAGCGTATGTATCATGATCTTAAAATCCAGTGCCAGTGAAATATTTTCAATATAAAGTAGATCGTATTTTATCCGTTCCATCATTTCATCTACATTTTCTGCATAGCCAAACTGAACCATGCCCCAGCTTGTTAATCCCGGTTTTACTTTCAACAGGTATTTGTAGTATGGAGAACGTTCAATGATCTGATCAATATAGAATTTTCTTTCAGGCCTTGGTCCCACCAGGCTCATTTCTCCAAAAAGAATGTTTACTAACTGCGGCAGCTCATCAATTCTCCATTTTCGCATCACTTTTCCCCATGGAGTTATCCTTTCATCGTTGTCTGATGAAAGTGCCGGGCCATTCTTTTCCGCATTGTCTATCATTGAACGAAACTTGAACATCCTAAAGGGTTTGCCTTTATAGCCAATTCTTTCTTGGATATAGAATACAGGCCCTTTTGAAGAAAGTTTTATCCTGATAGCTGCAAATAGAAATAATGGCGATAAAAGAATTAAACTAAATAATGAAACGATCACATCGATCAGCCGCTTGATATTTTGTTGCCATTCAGGCATCAGGCCTGTCTGCAGATCTATTAATGCAGCACCCATGACATTACTGGTCTTTACTGAACCTGAAAGAATATCCAATGTATTTGGTTGAATTTTGATCTCGACATCTTTTTCA
>CAYVSH010000113.1:0-10249 GCA_964453625.1 uncultured Chitinophaga sp. | reverse complement strand
CTGGGTTTTGACTTTCTGTAACGGTACAACGTAATGGCCAAAAAAAGACACAGTATTACATACATTACATTATGGATACTCATGGTAAGATCACCAAATTCCGGATTTTTCTCAAACAATGGGTAGAAAAAAAGGAATATAAAAAAGCTAGCTGCTTCATACAGGCAGATCCCGGTACAAATAAGAAAGGCTGGGTGTTTCAGCCAGTTTGTTTCACTATCATCCTGTATGGACCTGAAGAAAAATGAAAGACATAATATAAGCAGCAGTATACTTTCGGCACTGAATAACCTGCTGCTTATAAACCAAGGTGATTCCAAAATACTAAAATTAACCACAACGAATGCCAGGTAGGCTATTACAAATAATTGAAGTAATCTTTTGAATTTATATTTCCGGACACTTAAAATATACAAGCTAAAAAAAAGAACCCTTGCTATGGAATGAATATTATATAAAACATTATTATTCTTTAGCCAGTCCGGCATCGAGAAATAAAATTCAACCATAATTGTTGATAAGGTATTTAACAAAAAGGCAGTTAAGACATAGAATGCCAGATACAGGATATTTTTACCAACTGGCTTATAGAGCATAATTACAGCCAAAGGAATAAGCAATGCCCATACCTCCGACCAGTTGATCAGTTTAGTGATGTTGTCATTCATTTTTTATTTTCTGCTTTTCAGGTATTACTTTTTGTCAGTTCCCGAGGAAGTAGGGCAATATGGCGGACAAGGTTTCGTAGTGCCTTTTGCTACTGCTGTTTCTATGCCTCCTTCATTACTAACTGCAAAAACATCAAAAACCATAACATCTGTATATCCAGGATCTGTACATGCCCTTGGGACGAATCTAAGGAAATCAAAGCTGATCAATTTTCCATCTTTATCAGCAAACTTTTCATTTGAAAAATCGTATCTGTTTTGTACAATTTTCAAGGTATCCGGAAATGTACATGGCGGTTCAGTTTTAGCAATTGAAACAGATACTTTTCTGTCATTGTAAATAACATTATTGCCATCTGCAGGATAAGCATCAATGCTTATGTCTGTTCCGCTTTTTTCCGGATTGAAATAAATGTATAGTATATAGTCCCTTGATCCGGGGGATGACCAGCTACCTGCCAGCATATTCGTTTTTAATGCTGCCCTGCTCATGGTGAAACAATTGTCATTATTGACAAGCGGTTTTACTTCACTATTTCCACAGGATGAAAGAAATGCAACTGAAATAGTAAATAGTATTACATACAAAAACACATTTTTGCTTGTAGCAAAAGAAAAAATTTTGGTGGACATAAAAGTTGGTTTAAGTGGTTATTAATACCGGAAGGGAATTTTATTAGGGGGGATTTACTTCTCTAATTTATGCTGTACTTATCAATTTTCAAAAGTTTACTGCAATTCAGTAGATACTCTGTGAAGAGCGTAGATATACGCAGCATCTTATTGATATTCCACTTTTTCATTCACTTTTTCATTTGATAAACGTATATACTCACTCAATAAAGTACTAGTACGTATGCTTTCATATAGGGCATATCCACGCAGTTGTTAAAGGAATTAAACGTTCAAATACCCTCTCTCTTTTTTACGCATTTCCCACCTTGTTATCGACCCATTGATGGATGAAAATTTGGGTATTAAAACAAATTATATGAGACAATATTTCATCCAAACCGTTCTGCTGCTTGCCTTTGTTATCGCCAGTGCGAATAACAGTTTTGCAAGTGCAAGTAATGCCAATAATGTCAACACTTCAGAACAGGCCTCTAAAGCTGCTAAGCAAGATGTTTCGGCAAAAGCCAGCCATTCACCAGTAAGTGCCAAATCACATATGCCTGTGGAGAAATCTCACTCAAATGTGCCTACATGGGATGAATTGGCACATATACACCACTTTCATCAGGACAGGCTGAAAAAGATTAAAAGGCATTTTAGGAAATCAGTTTTCCTTAGCAAGCTGCTTTTGTTTATTTGCCATGCAGCTGTGTTATATATCAGTTTCCTTCACCTTACGCATTAACAGAAAAGGGAATCAATGCCTTTCAATAGTAAAAGACTTAAATAATTGAACAGGGAGTTCTTTGACATCGAGGTTTATTACTCTGGCTTTTGGAGGCCCTTGCCGGCACCAGTCTGTAAATTGATAAAGTTGTTCTGCTGTTCCCGTTGCAATGATCTTGACCGTACCATCGGATTGGTTGCTTACCTCGCCTGTGATGCCAAGCTCTAATGCTTTTTCTTTGGTAGACTGGCGATACCAGACGCCTTGTACTTTTCCGGAAACGATTATTAAACGAGTTAACATCAAAAGTTGATGAGTGTTACTATTTCTTCCAGGTATTGCTGGTCAGTTGTATCAAACTGGTCGTATTGGTCAGCATCAACATCCAGCACTGCCACCACTTCGTTGTTCCTGGTAACAGGAACAACGATTTCTGATTTTGATAAACTGCTGCAGGCAATATGCCCGGGGAATTTTTCTACGTCCGGAACAATAAGTGTCTTCATCTCAGCCCAGCTACTGCCGCATACACCTCTGCCTTTTTTTATCCGTGTACATGCAACAGGACCTTGAAAAGGGGCTAGAACAAGTTCTTCATTCTTCACTACATAAAAGCCAACCCAGAACCAACCGAACTGCTCTTTCAATGCTGCCACTACATTCGCTATGTTAGCTACAAGATCATCTTCTCCTTCCAGTAATCCTTTTATTTGTGGAATGAGTGATTGATATTGTTCTTCTTTTTTGCCGGTGATGATGGATAGATCTTCTGCCATAAAATGATTAATTCAGTTCAGCACTTAATTCGTTAGAGTAATTCTTTATCTCGTTATACAAGGTATCTCTTTCTACGGGTTCTCTTTTGGCTTGCTTTATTAAAGTAACCAATTCCTCTGTTGTCATAGAAGGGGTTTGTTCTTCAGAGCCGGCCATGCTGTAAATCTTTGTAGTGTCATCAATGGTTCCGTCAATATCATCCACACCAAAGGAAAGAGAGAGTTGTGCATTCTGCCGGCCCAGCATCGGCCAATAGGCTTTGATGTGCGGGAAATTGTCCAGGTAAATTCTGGCAATGGCATAGGTCTTCATGTCTTCCACCACACTGCTTTCGGGTACGTTACTCATGTCATTATCCTTATTCCGGAATTTGAGTGGAATGAATGTATTGAAACCTCCTGTTATATCCTGTAACTCTCTCAACCTTCTCATGTGATCTATACGATGAGCATAGCTTTCTATATGTCCAAACAGCATGGTGGCATTGGAATGTAAACCGAGTTTGTGAGCTGTTTCATGTATCAGCAACCACCCTTTGGCATCTACTTTATCTGCACATATTTTATTTCTCAGTTCCTCGTCAAAAATCTCGGCACCGCCACCGGGGATGCTATTTAGTCCGGCAGCGATTAAAAATTTTAATCCTTCTTCCACACTCACTTTTGCTTTGCGGAACATATAATCATATTCTACTGCCGTGAAAGCTTTGATGTGTAACTCCGGACGATGTGCTTTGATAGCTTTTAACAGATCGGCAAAGAACTGCAGATCCATTTTGGGATGCACACCACCTACAATATGTACTTCGGTGATAGGTTGACCGTCGTATTTCTTCACTATATGCAACATCTGGTCAATGCTCATTTCCCAGCCTTCTTCTCGTTTTGCATAAAGCTTACTGTACGAACAAAAATTGCAACTGAACACACATACATTGGTCGGTTCTATATGAAAGTTCCGGTTGAAGTAAACCTTATCACCATTCTTACGTATCCTTATTTCATTGGCCAGGCTACCCACAAAACCCAGGCTGGCTTTTTCAAATAGGAAAAGGCCTTCTTCATCTGTAATTCGTTGTCCTGCTTTTACTTTTTCAGCTATAATTTTTAACTCGGGGGATATATCTGTACTCACCATAATACTATAACAATTAATCGGTGGCAAAGTTACGATTCTATCAGGTTTTTTTGGGAAATCGGGAAATTGTAACGATAGGGTATTATGGGGAAATCATGGCCAGATGATACAATGTTTTGAGACACTAAAATCCTTATCTTCCCCTCTTATATTTATTAATTTCAAAAAAGGCTCATGAATTTAAAATTCCGTCTTACAGGATTAAGTTTCTTACAATTTTTTGTTTGGGGTATCTGGCTTATTTCATTGGGCGGATACATGTTTGCAACTTTTAATAATCCGCTTGACCCTGAACTAGGTTCTAAAGTGGGAAACACATACGGAACGATGGGCTGGGCTTCATTAATTATGCCTGCTTTGATGGGAATATTGGCAGATAAATATCTAAGAGCCGAAGTAGTATTAGGGCTTTGTCATATACTTGGCGGTGGTGCTTTATATTATGCAAGTACTGTTACCAATGCCAGTGATATGTATTGGGCTATCTTACTGGTAAGCTGTTTTTATATGCCAACCATTGCATTAAGTAACTCAGTTACCTATGCAATCCTTAGTAAAAATAATTTTGATGTGCAGAAAGCTTTTGCGCCTATCCGTGTATGGGGTACTGTCGGATTTATTGTAGCAGAATGGGCTGTCGATCTATTGGGATGGACACAGAACAGTAACCAGTTTTATTTTGCAGCGATTGCAGGGGTTTGCACCGGCTTATATTGTTTCACCTTACCGAAAGTGGAAACAGTGAAGAACTTAGAAAAGAAATCGCTGGCAACCAGAATGGGACTGGATGCTTTCAAATTATTTAAGACACCAATGATGGCAAAGTTCTTTTTGTTTGCCTTATTCCTTGGAGCCGCACTGCAGATCACTAATATGTTTGGATTTCCATTTTTAAAAGACTTTGGCAGCAATCCTGAATATGCTGATAGTTTTGCTGTTCAACGAACAAACATCCTGATCTCCCTTTCACAGATTTCTGAGACGCTTTTCATTCTTGCTATACCATTCTTCCTGAAAAGATTTGGTATAAAAAAAGTAATGCTGATCAGTATGATTGCATGGGTGCTTCGGTTCGGATTATTTGGAATCGGTGATCCTGGCGGTGGATTATACCTGTTGATACTTTCGATGATCGTTTATGGTATGGCGTTCGACTTCTTTAATATATCAGGTTCTTTGTTCGTAGACCGTGAAGCAAAACCTGAGATCAGGGCCAGTGCACAAGGTTTGTTTATGTTGATGACAAATGGACTTGGTGCCATTCTCGGAGGTTTGTTTGCAGGTAAAGTGGTAGACATATTTACTGATGCATCTGGTGTAAAAGACTGGCCAAATATCTGGTTCACATTTGCAGCTTATGCATTAGTGATTGGTATTGCCTTCATGTTTACATTTAATTACAAACACAAACCTGAAGAGGTTGCCAAAGTTGCTCATTAAGAATTTTTAATCAAAGCTTGAATATATCCATTCAGTTGTAGAAAATGCTATAAGTATAAACCAATGATTAAATGTATTTTAGCAAATTATCAAACCGGGTGAGTTGCGAAAGTATTCATTAGTATTATTTTTGGTCATTGGATTATTAGCTGCTGATTTTTCTGCTGCACAATTATGTTCAGGAAGTCTTGGGGTACCTCTTGTAAACAGAACATTTGGCAATGGTACAAACCCGGGACCGCAATTATCGGCAGCAACCACCTCTTACCAATATGTGAGTAATGATTGCCCGCCTGACGGATTCTATACGGTAAGGAATAATACATTGAATTGTTTTGGAGATACCTGGCATAGTCTGACTGCAGATCATACCGGAGATACAAATGGATACTTTATGCTCGTGAATGCATCAGTTCAACCCGGAGCTTTTTATGTTGATACTGTAAGGGGGTTATGTGGCGGAACTACATTTGAATTTGCTGCCTGGATCATAAATATGCTTAAGCAAACAGCCTGTGGAGGAAACGGTATTACACCGAACCTTACTTTTTTAATTGAACGAACGGATGGTACAGTAATACAAACTTATTCTACAGGCGATATCCCGTCTTTATCATCACCTGCCTGGCGGCAGTACGGTTTTTTCTTTTCAACGCCGGTAGGTATTACAGAAGTTGTACTTCGTATAATCAATAATGCTCCTGGTGGTTGTGGAAATGACCTTGCAATTGATGATATTACTTTCAGACCCTGCGGCCCATTGCTTAGCCCTGTAATAATGGGTTCATCTGGAAATACAATCACAATCTGTGAAGGATCGAATGCTGCTATCATTTTTACCAGTTCTATTTCTTCAGGTTATAATAATCCGGCTTTTCAGTGGCAGGAAAGTATTAATGGAGGAAGTTTCTCGGATATTGCCGGTGCTAATTCATTGAACTATACAAAAATTATTACAGCGGCTATACCAGGTACATATCAGTACAGGCTTACTGCTGCAGAAGCCGGTAACCTTAATAATTTAGGTTGCCGGGTTATATCTTCTATACTTTCTGTGCAGGTAGATGCTCTGCCACAAACTACTGTTTCTTCTAATGCACCACTTTGTGCTAATAATAATTTAACGCTTACTGCAACCGGCGGATTAACATATATCTGGGCTGGCCCGAATGGTTTTGTGGCTAACGGGAGTACTGTCAATATTCCTAATGCACAACCGGCTAATTCTGGGAAGTATTTTGTTACTGTAAGCACTTCAGCAGGTTGTTCTAAAATGGATTCAGTTCTGGTTACAGTAAATCCTTCGCCTCAGGCTGCTGTATCATTTACTACAACTACAATTTGTGAAGGACAGACAGTACAATTACTTGCATCGGGAGGCGGCAGTTATGCCTGGTCTCCGGCAAATGGATTATCATCTACTGCTATTTCAAATCCAAATGCATCTCCGGCTGCAACGGTAAATTATAAGGTGGTAGTTACAAATAGCTTTAATTGTTCTGATTCTGCCTTTTCAGAAGTAAGTGTAATCAGCAGACCAATAGCCAATGCCGGCCCAGATAAAGAGACTGTAGTTGGTTCTCCGGTTACTTTATCTGGATTTGTAAGTGGTGATAATATTAGATACAGCTGGTCTCCTCAAACTTATTTAAGCAACACTTCACTTGTACAGCCACAATTTACTGGCCCGGAAGGTATTTACAGTTATAGGCTTACAGTTACTTCTGATGCCGGATGTGGATCAGCTTTTGATGAAGTTATTGTTACGGTTTATAAAGGCATCTATATCCCTACTGCATTTACTCCAAATAATGATGGTCTTAATGACAGATGGATGATTCCGGCATTATCCGGTTACCAGGAATTTGAACTGGCTTTATATAACAGGTATGGTGAAGTTGTATTTTTTACAAAGAACCAGCAAGCATCATGGGATGGGAAATATAAAGGCGTAGTACAGTCATCTGGTGTTTATGTTTACACACTTTCATTAAATGATGCCGGAAAAAAACTTTTTTACAAAGGAGTTATTACGTTGATTCGATGAGCTTATAATTCTTTTATTTCATCCCAATACTTATTTTCGGGCATGGCTTTATTACAAGTATCGGGTGCAGGGAAAAAGGAAAACGAAAACTATACAGTTAGGGATATACATTTCTCTCAACAACCGCTGGAGAAGATAGCTGTAGCCGGTGAAACCGGTTCGGGCAAAACAACACTGCTAAAAATGATGGGCGGACTCATACAACCGGATGAAGGAATCATTTATTTTGAAGGTGAAAGAGTGTTGGGTCCTTTTGAAAGATTAATTCCCGGCCATCCAAAAATAGCTTACCTGAGCCAGCATTTTGAACTGCGGAATAATTACAAGGTAGAAGAGGAGTTGGAAAGTAAGAACCTGTTGACAGATGATGAAGCGAATACCATTTACCGCATCTGCCGTATCGAACATTTATTGAAAAGAAGGACAGACCAGCTTTCTGGCGGTGAAAGACAACGGATCGTATTGGCAAGATTGCTGACCACTTCTCCAAAACTGCTATTGCTGGATGAACCATTCTCCAACCTGGATGTGATACATAAGAACATTATTAAGTCTGTGCTCTTGGATATTGGTACACAGTTAAACACCAGTTGCATCCTTGTATCACATGATGCAGCAGACACCTTATCATGGGCGGACAGGATACTTGTATTGAAAGAAGGAATGATCGTACAACAAGGAAGCCCGGAAGATATCTTTAACAAACCTGCTGATGAATATTGTGCAGGACTGTTTGGTGAATATAATTTATTGAATGAAGCGAACAGAGCTGCCTTCGGTTTGGATAGTAATGCTTCATCTATTGTAAGGCCGGAACAATTTTGTATTGTAAATGATAGTGCTGCTGTAAAAGGAATTTTGCAGGCAGTATCTTTTTTCGGTAGTTATTATAGTGTGGATGTGTTGTTAAATGGGCAGGTGTTGAAAGTAAGAACTGAAATGCAAGGGATGGAACTTAGGGATCTTATTAATTTGAAGCTAAAATAAAAACATAATAATAATTTTTATTTAAAACGAAATGAGTTTTGTTTTAATCATCAATATTTTTTTAAAATTTTCTAATAAATAAATCTATTTAAAAAATCCCAAACTCCTGAATTGGAATTTGGGATTTGCTATTTGTAATTTTATCTTTTAGATATGTGCTTCAATTTTCTTTACAAAGTTTCCTTTGGGTTGTGCACCAACTAACTTGTCAACCACCTGTCCGCCTTTGATGAAAAGGATAGCAGGGATGGAAGTGATACCATAGTTCATGGATACCTGCGGGTTGTTGTCCACATTAAGTTTACCCACATTTACTTTACCATCATACTCTTTGCTCAACTCTTCAATAACTGGTCCGATAGCACGGCAAGGGCCACACCATTCTGCCCAGAAATCCACCACGGTCAGTTTATCTGAATCAAGTACATCTGATTTAAAATTCGCATCATTAAACTCTTTTGCCATTGTATTATTTTTTAAATTGATTGATTTATTTTCTGCTAAAGGAGAACAAATTTAAGCCCATTCCATTGATTATGTAGCTCTGTCGTGGATTTGTGTAAAACTTGTCAGCTACAAATGTCAGATGGCTTACAAACATGCTAAAATGGCTACTATGTTAACGGCTTTTAAGAGTTTACCCTGTATTATTTTCCGGAGATCAATTTCCTCAGCCTGTACCGAAGTGTATTGTAAAATGAACCTTTGAAAGCCTGCTGAAAAAGTTCTTTTGCACTTTGTTTTATTTCCAAAGGCTGTGTTCTTTTTTGCGATTGTAGTATGGCGAGGGATAATCCTCCCCACATAGTTCTTTTTTGCAGCTTACTGTTTTGTATATCGTTAACATAAGTGCCGGGTACATAATCAATATCTACAAAATGTACGTATGGGCATTGCTGCCAGTTTGCTTCCGTTATTCCTTTTCGGCATTCCGGATTAAAACTATCGTGAAATAAAATTATGAGTGTGGTAACGGGAATATAATTTTCCAGCACCGCATTAATATCCGCTTTAACTCCTTCTGATGTGTGATCGCCATCAATTAATATGATACCAAGTTTTTCATTCTTTGCCTGGATAGCTTTTAATAATTCCGGTAATATCTTTTTAGAGTCACCGGTATGAAATTCAACTGATGGGAATTGGGGCTTTAGTTTTTGATGAACTTCTTCATACAAATCGAGTGCATAAACTATAGGTACCAGTTTGTTCAACACCTGTAAACTTCCGCCTTCTGCATTACCGATCTCGATGGCAACTTCTGGTTTGTGTTGTTGTATGATGCTGATAAAACTGTGTTTCTCCCAGTTGGACATCATCCATGGATTTGGAAAATCTTTATCAAAAAAAGATGGCGGGTTATTGATCGGTTCTGAGGATGACATTGCGATATTATTATACAGTAACTACCTGCACATCGAATTCTGGGCTTTTTTCAAGGAACTGTACCATTTCATCATTCATTTCAAATCCTCCATTTAATGATACAAGGCTGATTTTTAATTTTTCTTTTGGCACAACTAATGAGAATTTTAAAGTAGTACCGCCCGGGTTTCTTTTTATGTTTTGCTCAATAAATTTTACAGTCTCTGGTTTTATATCCTGGGGATGTGCTTCAATGGTCACCTGTCTGGTCATTAGCCGTTTCATCGTTTCTGCCAGAGAAACAGAAGTAACCTTGAATTCAAATTCTTCCCGGTTGTATCGTTGTTTCAAATAACCATGTATCAATACAGTACTGCCTTGTTGTAAAATCGGTGACAGCCGCATATAATCTTCGCTGAATAGAGGAAATTCTGTTTTGCCGGAATAATCTTCGATGATAAAGTTGCCATACTTGTTTCCGCTTTT
>CAYVSH010000112.1:4766-10288 GCA_964453625.1 uncultured Chitinophaga sp. | reverse complement strand
GAACTGATTCCTGGACCAGTGGGGTTTATGTGATCCGTTTATTAAAGAACAATGGTGAAATTATTTTTGAAAGTTTGAATACTAAGTAATCAAAAAAATGTAGAAGATCTTTGAGTGGAACGTACTGGATTCGAACCAGTGACCCCTACCATGTCAAGGTAGTACTCTAACCAACTGAGCTAACGTTCCAGAATTTGTAACTCTCCCGAAAGCCGTCGGGAGAGTTTACTTTATATAGCGATAAAAATAAGGGATTTAGTGTCTTTATGTTTAAAAAACAATATCCTTAAGTTTTCATCATAACAAATGCGCCCCAGTATAATGGATCTTTGAATTTTGGAATTTGTTGTAATTGCAACTGGGCTTCACGAAATGCCTTTTGCACATTACCGTTTTTTGTCCAGTTATCATAAAACAAATTCATAAGCTGCTGTGTGCCGGCATCGTCTACTTTCCATAAACTCATAATAATGGCATCAGCACCTGCCACCAGGAATGCTCTTTGTAAACCATAAACTCCTTCCCCAGCTTTTACCTCACCAAGACCAGTTTCGCAGGCACTCAGTACCACCAGGTCTGTTCCTTTCAAATCAAGGTTCATTGCTTCAAAAGAGGTCATGATACCATTATTATTGTTATCCAGTCCAGGTATCAGTTTATCAGCATTAGAAGCTCCTGTAAGCATAAGTCCAGATCTTAGTAGTACATTATCCTTTGCATAATCGGTATGCACTCCAATGGGCCAGCTTGGATGAACTACATCTTTTAAAAAATATCCATGGGTAGCGATATGCAGTATCCTGACTTTTCTGGCAGACTTCAGGTTTGCTTCAGTTGCATCTTTCTGTATCAATTCAGAAACATTATACCCGGTTGTTTTTAATACTTTACCAATTGCATCAACTTCTGTTTTAGTACCAGGCAATTGGCCAATAGCACCTGCACCATAATCCGGAAAACCAATTAGTGTGGCTCTCTTTTCATTGTCATTTTTACCTTTTGATTTTGCCAGAATATCACGGGGGTTACTTACCAGGACAAAATCATATTTCTTTACCAGGTAATCTTCGCCTGCTTTTTTAAATGTATTCAGGTTAACCTGGTTATAAACTCCATCCAACGAAACATAAATTGTTTTTTTACCAGCCACCTCTCTTTCAAAAGGTTCCCAGTAATTGGCATAGGATTGAACATCATTCACTTTATTTTTGATCGAAACCCTGTATGTTCTTGCATGTTTGTTCTCAAGGTCATTGCCATTATTAATGATGACCACTTTTGGTTCTGAGCTATTTTTTGTGATAACAATACCAACATAGCGGCTATCTTCTGTAAACACCTGGTCAAAATTCCGGAGTCGAATTATTTCGATCAACGCCTCATCAGGTTTCAATTGTTTTTGTATATCTGATAGTTTTGTTTTACCAGCGAAATAAAAACTGGCAAACTCTTTTGAATGCTCAGACAACTTCTTTTCCATTGCATTCACGTTTGACTCCAAAGAATCAAGATTAACATTCTGTTCTTTCAATTCCTGCCGGGAGTAGGCATACAAGGCAGTCAATTGCTCCTTATGATCGATCCAGTTATTATACTCGTCAATCAATTTCTGATCACCAGTTTCAAAAATACTTTCGCTGATCTTGCGGGTAGAACTTAATAAAATTCCTTTGGTGGCCACCCTGTATTCAAAAAGATCATTGATAAGGCTTTTGTCTGTTGAAGCAGCATCCAATGCGAAATTGTAGAACCGGAGAAACCTAGGTGATAATACATCCCAATACTTCGTTTTTTCCGCCTCACTCATGGGGGCAAAATAACGGTTAACAAAATCAAGGGTCTTATCCATCACATTCCTGTATAAAGCAATTGCTTTCCCAGTCTCCTTCTTTTTCCAGTAAAGTAATGCTATATCTTCCTGCGACTGGATATACAATGGATGATTAGTACCTAACGTTTGCTCCCTTATTTGTAACGATTGATTTAATAATGATTCTGCTTCTGCATTCCTTGCTTTATATCTATAAAAATTTCCAAGATCGCTGATCACTTTTGCATATGCCGGACTGGTTTCACCCAATGAACTTTTGTAAATCTCCGCAGATCGCTTCAGCATATCCTCTACTTTGTCCTCTTTTTTCATCAACAAAGAAAGGACCGCATAATTATTCAGCATATTAGCCTGTTCAGCTTTTCCTTTTTCAATTTTTCTTTCAAGTTCGAAATAGATCTTTTCTGCCTCAGCGTATTTTTCCATCTGCTGGTAAAGTAAAGCCAGGTTCGATAAAAATTTCAAATGATTTCTTGCCTTTGCTGCTTCAAGTTTACCAGCCAGGTTCATTGCTTCCTGCATCAATTTTACAGCAGCATCATATCTTCCCATGGATTGAAAGAGCATGGCCTGGTTATTCAAAACGATAGCATAGGGCATTGATTCCTGAAGCTTATTTATCTTAATTATATTAATAGCATTGGAAAATTCTTTTTCTGATTCATTATACTTTCCCTGGTTATAATGAAGCACCGCATAGTTATTTAAAGATGCAGCAACAGCCATATTAGTATTACCCAACTTATCTTCTCTTAGTTGTAAAGCTTTTGCAGTAAACTCATTTGCCATTTCAAAACGGCCAGTTGTAGTATATAATAAACCACGGCTGGCAACTGTTTTCATATAGTTCAACTCACCGGTACGGTATGATTTCTCAAAAAATTTTTGTGCCGATTGTAACCTTCTTTCTGCAAAAATATATTTACCCATTGCATACGCAGATTGTCCCATTTGCAAATTCAGCGTAGCATTCTCTTCGTCATCCAGGTCAAAATCCCTATATAATGAATTGGCAATTCCACCTAAACGTAAAAACTTTGAACCAAACTCACCTTTTCCTTGTCCTCCAAATAAACCGGCGTTATCACTTAACAGAAGTGCATAATCAATATCTGTAGAGTCGAATTCAGCCTTCACACCTTCCAGTTCTTCACGGGCTGCATTTCTTGCTTTTAGTTTTGCTTCATACTTGGCATCATTCACTTCACTTTTAGCCTTATTGGTTACTTTATTTTTTATTTTATTTAGGATCTGTGCCGGTGCAGGTATAAATATTAAAAACAGAATGAAGGTCAAAAGAATTTTCATGACTGAGTTTTTCCAATAAAAGGTTTAATAATTTTTCTAAGTTACAATTTTAAATCATTAATACAATTGAATATTATGACAACATTCGTAATCATTATTGTATTTTTAAAACTAAATATTGTGCTATGAAGAAAATAATCATTGCCTGCTCTTTAGTTCTGGTTTCATTAAATTTAAATTCACAAACCTGCGAAGAAAGAGAAAATAAAATGCTCACAATTATTGGGGGATTTTCGGCAGGTATGCTATATAATACCTATGGCGTTATTGGTGCAGTAGCAGATGGATTTACAAATGATGCTTACAAATCTAATGAGGTTAATAATCTTATGACGGCACAAAAATCAATGGCCGACAACATTATCAAGATGCTGAATGAAAGCTTAGATGAAAAAATCTTTTCAAAAGAGGCCGATAAGAAATTTGCAGAATCTGTAATAGAATTAATAAAAGGTTTGAAGAAGCAAGCACAATTCCTCATAGAAGTTTCAGAAACCAACAGCGGAAAAAAGAAAGACGCCTATGAAGAACAACGCAAAAAAAACTGGGCTGATCTAAGTAAACTAATGGGAATTGATGAGTGATCAATTACAACCAAGCAACTCACATAACTTATCCCTTAATGCCGGCCCCCTAAGATTCTTGGCTACAATTACTCCATTAGGATCTACCAAAATATTCTGTGGTATGCCCTGTATATTATACAGCCGGGCGGCTGCATTGTTCCAGAATTGCAGGTCGCTTACATGTGTCCATGTAAGGCTATCCTCTTTAATTGCATTTAGCCATTTATCTTTTTGGCCAGGCCTGTCTAAAGACACACCCAACACCGTAAAATTCTTCTTATTGAAATTGTTGAAATTCTCTACCACCGTTGGGTTTTCCTGGCGGCAAGGACCGCACCAACTGGCCCAGAAATCAACCAGTACATATTTTCCACGAAATGAAGAAAGAGAAACCGAATGGCCTAATGTGTCTGGCTGGGTAAAATCAAGTGCCTGGGTTCCTACTGCGCCAACTTTCTCTTTGGCAATAAATTGCTGCAATTGAACTCCTGCCTCTGAATTTTTTACCGAAGCATCGAGTTGATTATACCTGTTCTCCAAAACAACAATGTCTTCCTTAAAACCATAGGTGACATTTAAAATAAATGCGGTAACTACAGATTTAGGTTTGTCAGCTACAAACTTGTCAATTGCAGATTGCAGACCTTTTTGATAGCTGTTATAGGATTCCATCAGTTTATCTCTTTCAGCTCCGGGCATTGTTTGATTGATGGTACTGGCAACACTGTTTACCTGCTGCACTATCGGTAAGAATACTTTGGTAAAATCTGTAAAATCTTTGTGCGAAGCGGAACCAGAAACTTCGACTACCAGGGGCTCAGCTTTTTTCCCTTTCACTGAAATCTTCCCACTTTCCACAAATATCTCAACCGGTTTGTTATCCCCGATAGCCATAAAACAGAGTACAGGCTCTTTTACATTTCCTTTGAGTACAAATTTTGTATTCGTTAATTTGGCATTGGCAATTTCTGAATTATCACCATTCCTGTACAGTTTTACTTCTGTGCCTTCAGCAAAGCCGTCAAGCTTTCCTTCAATTTCAAATCCTTTTCCGGAATTCTGGGCAATAGAAATAAGGGGAGCTACTAAAATTAAAAGCAATAATCTTTTCATATCTAATTATCAATTTTCATGTATGGGTAAATACGGCTTACCAACTCACAAATTTATATAAAGAGGCTTAAATGAGAAAGTCCTTCAGGAGACAATTGACGAAAGGAAAGATTTTGTGGATGCATTAACATCCATGCTGTTTTCCAATGCTTTAATGTAGGCACTACCGATAATACCGCCATCCGCATATTGACAAACGGCATCAAAAGAAGTTTTATCCTTAATACCAAAGCCTACCAATACCGGGTTTTTTAAAGAAAGTGCTTTTAACTTCTTTAAGTACGCATCGGGGCTTGCATTGGTTTTATCACTGCCAGTTGTTGATGAAGATGAAACTGCATATAAGAATCCCGTACTTAAGCTGTCCAGTTTCTTTATCCTTTCTTCAGCTGTTTCCGGAGTTACCAGGAAAATAAAATCCAGTTCATATTTTTTAATGATAGCTCCGTATTCAGTTTCAAATTCATATTCTGGCAAATCAGGTAATATCAACCCATCTATACCAACTGCTGCTGCATCGGCACAAAACTTTTCAAAGCCGTATTGTAATATTGGGTTCATGTAGCCCATTAAAATAACCGGTACAGAAATTTCTTTTCTGAGGTCTTTTAATTGTTCAAATAGTTTTGCAATGGTCATTCCATTAGCAATTGCAACGGAACTGCTGTGCTGTATCACCGGACCATCTGCTAAAGGATCGCTAT
>CAYVSH010000112.1:0-4756 GCA_964453625.1 uncultured Chitinophaga sp. | reverse complement strand
ATGCCAAGTTCAATGATGTCGGCGCCGTTTTGTTGCAGGGCCTTCATTACTTCTACTGTGCTGTTGAGATGCGGGTAGCCTGCGGTGCAGTAGACATTGAGGATTTTTTGCCCCTCTAAATCTCCCCTGAAGGGGAAACTTCCAAATACTTCGCTGATTCTATTTTTCTTTATTTGTTCCATTTTTCTTTAATTCGTTAACTATTGCCGCAATTGCTTCTATTACCTTTTTTTATATCACTTCTAATTTCTTTGTTAGTAAACCGGATTACCTTTATTCCAAAGCTTGTAAAATCCTCTTGCCTTACCAGATCGTTTTCCATTACATCTTTTACCATATGTATTGAACCATCCACTTCTATAACCAACTTTATTTCGTGACAATAAAAGTCGGCAATATACATCCAGATAGGATGTTGTCTTTTAAATCTTACTCCAAGCTGATTTCTTTTTAAATGAAGCCATAACAATTTTTCATCTACTGTTGGATTCTTTATTAATTCTTCAGCTCACTCAAAAATTTGTTATATGGCTCTATAAAACATATCCGCCATACAACGAGTTTAAAATTCAGAAATGACAAATATCAAATCGGAGTCTAAAGTCTCCCCTTCAGCGGAGATTTAGAGGGGTAACGTTTTCATATAAGTACTTAAATCCTTATCCCCTCTTCCACTCAAACATATCACTACCACATCTTCTTTTTTAAACTTCATTTGCTTCAATGCTGCTAATGCATGAGCTGTTTCCAATGCCGGAATAATACCTTCCAGTTTTGACAATTCAAATGCAGCCTTCAATGCTTCATCATCAGTTGCACTTAAATATTTTGCCCTGCCGCTATCAAAAAGATATGCATGTAAAGGTCCGATTCCGGGATAATCCAAACCTGCTGAGATACTATGCGGCTCAACTACCTGACCATCTGCCGTCTGCATCAGCAAACTTTTGCTACCATGCAAAATTCCAGGCTTGCCTAATTGTGTTGTGGCTGCACTCTTGCCACTGTTCACTCCTTCGCCTGCTGCTTCAATAGCTATCAACTGTACAGATACTTCCTCAAGAAAATGATAAAATGCTCCGGTTGCGTTGCTGCCACCACCCACACAAGCCATCACATGAGTAGGCAATTCACAGCCTGTCTTTTCCAGTAATTGTTTCCGCATCTCTTCGCTGATTACACTTTGAAACCTGGCCACCATATCAGGATATGGATGCGGCCCTACCACACTACCGATTATATAATGTGTATCGTTCGGATTATTGATCCAATCCCTTATAGCTTCATTCGTTGCATCCTTCAATGTCTTACTGCCACTGGTAGCAGGTATCACCGTTGCACCCAGCATTTTCATTCTTGCTACATTCGGCGCCTGCCGTTCAATATCTTTTTCACCCATGTACACAATGCACTCCACACCTTTCAATGCACATACTGTAGCCGTAGCCACACCATGCTGACCAGCACCTGTTTCTGCAATAATTCTTTTCTTACCCAATCGCTGCGCCAGTAATATCTGCCCGATGGTGTTGTTTATCTTGTGGGCACCGGTATGACAGAGGTCTTCCCGTTTAAGGTAGATAGTTGTGTTGCATTGCTCACTCAATCGTTCAGCCAGGAACAATGGCGTTGGTCGTCCTACATAATCTTTTAATAATTCCTGAAACTCTTTTTGAAATCCATCTTCCTGCAAAATATCCAGGTACTTAGTCCGCAGCTCCTCTACATTCCGGTGCAGCATTTCAGGAATGTAGGCACCGCCGAATTGACCATAATAACCTTGCTCGTTTGGAAGCCCCTCCAATCCTCCCTGCAGGGGAGGCTTTGGGCCGTTAATAATTTTAGCATTCATTTTATAAAATCAATTACATTTTTTTGATTACCAACTTCAGTTTTTCATGATCTCGCATTTTGCAGGATCGTTTCACTCACTTGTACGTTCCGTTTTCATAGCATCAGAACCCACCCCGATTTCTCAAAGCATTTAATTTTCATTATTTAGCCTCCCGAAATAATCGGGACAGGTTCTCCTAGAAGGGGATTGCATTAAAACAAAACACTTTTTATTCTTACTTCAACCCCAACTTGAACTGTAACAACTTCGCCATATCTTTTACTCCTGGTTCTGTTTCAAACCGGCTATTTATATCAACACCAAAGAAATCAGGATGTTTGAAGGCTTTGATCTTTGCTACATCTTCTACGCCAATGCCGCCGCTTAAAAAGAATGGCTTTTCAATTTTTGCTTTGTTCAATATGGTCCAGTCAAACTGCTTACCGGTGCCACCCAACGTTTCTTTCAATCCGCCGGTATCAAATAAATAATAATCACAAACGGCATCATACTCTGCTACCATTTCGTCTATGTCTGTATCATCTGTTACCCGGAAAGCTTTGATCACTTCCACTTCCGTACTCAGGTCATCACACATCTCAGGGTTCTCATCTCCGTGGAGTTGTACTACTTCCAATCCGTATTCATCAATGGCATCCAATACATCAATTAGTTCAGGATTTACAAACACACCAGTCTTCTTCAGGTCAAAATCTGCTTTCTTCACTTCTTTTGCTGAAAGTTTGTTCCCGATATACCTTGGAGATTCTTTATAAAATATCATTCCCGCAAAATCCATATCCAGTCCTTCCAGTTGCTGCAGTTGTTTTAGTTCCGTAATGCCACATACTTTAATGTTCATATAGTTTTGTGTTTTATTTTTTTAATGCGTCTACAAATTTTTTGATCCTAGCTATATCTTTTATACCTGCACCTATTTCAAATTTTGTGTTGATATCTACGGCGAATAACTTCCCGGCTACCGGTTCTTTATCAAATTGCAATAACCTTTCTTCATCACCCGGTTCCACACCACCACTGATGAAAAATAATTTATCAATGACCTTATCCTTCAATACATCCCAATCAAACTTTTTACCAGTACCACCATAATCAGCTCCTAAAGTGTCGAACATAAACATATCACTGCCATCATTAAAAGGCTGTATCATCCAGTCTATCGGGTCATTGTCCGTCAGCCGGAATGCTTTGATTACCGTGACATAGTTGGCTACGTTCTCACAAAACCGTTCTGTTTCGTCGCCGTGTAGTTGTACCATGTCCAACCGATAATCTTCCACTGTTTTTAAGAGCTTATCATATTCTTCATTCACAAAAACTCCCACTTTTACTATACGGCCGCCGATCTTTTTCATTCGGTCGGAAGCTATCTTTTGTCCTACATACCTTGGAGATTTTGGGTAGAAATTAAACCCGGCCAGTTCCACACCCATTTCTTCGAGTGCATTCACCTGTTCGGGTAAAGTCATTCCGCATACTTTGATCTTCATGTAGCTTTTGCATTTAGTTGATTAATGAATTCAGCAAAAGCAATCGTTGGGTCAACAGCCTTCATAAAATTTTCTCCAATGAGAAAACCTTTAAAACCTGCATTTCTTAAAGTTACAATAGTTTCTACATTCGTAATTCCGCTTTCAGCAATAGCAGGTTTTCCAGCAGGAATCTTATCTATCAATTGTAATGAAGTATTGATATCTACTTCAAACGTTTTGAGGTTCCGGTTGTTCACTCCTACCATTGTAATATCATCACAGCAATGGCCTAATTCTTCTTCGTTGTGTACTTCAAGGATGGTTTCAAGGCCGATACTTTTTGCATAGGCAGCAAAATCTTTCACTTCTTCCACAGACAAACAAGCAGCAATCAATAAAATCACATCTGCACCAAAGGCTTTACTTTCTGCGATCTGCCATTTATCAATAATAAAATCTTTCCTAAGCACCGGAATGTCTGTAATCACTTTTGTTTGTATCAGATCATCCAGATCGCCACCAAAAAACTCCTCATCTGTTAAAACAGAAATACCGGCTGCCCCTTTATTATATGTGGTAACCACCGGTTCTACCTCCAGTTCTTTTGGTTTAAACCAACCTTTACTTGGGCTTTTTCTTTTAAACTCTGCAATGATCCCATTGCTTCCCGGAAACAATAAAGTATCAGCCAGCGAACGATTAGATATCTTCCAAAAAAAACCATCTCTTTCAAACCGTTCGATACTACTCATCGGTTTGAACTTTTCAATTTCAATTCTTTTAGCGGTTACTATTGTATCTAATATTGTACTCATTGTATAGTAATCAATTTTTTCAGGGAATCATTTGCTCTTCCACTCTCCAGGCTTTCTACAGCAGCATGATATGCTTCATCATAAGATTTATACTTGCCGGTGCAATGTAATGCCATTGCAGCATTAGCCAACACTACCGCATTTTGTGCAAAACTGCCCTCGCCTTTTAAGATAGTGCTAAAGATCTTTGCGGCTTCTTCTACAGAATTACCGCCGGTAATATCATTGGCAGACACCATTCTTTTGCCCAACTGCTCTGGTGTCATTATCCTTTCTCCTTCATTGGTGATAACTTTTGTATCATTGGTCAAAGAAATTTCATCATATCCGTCCAGGCTATGTATAATGGTAAATGTTTTGTCAGACTGTTGCAATAAATAATTATAGATTCTTGCCATTTCAAGATTATATACTCCAACTAACTGGTAAGTAGGATTTGCCGGATTAGCCATTGGTCCCAGCATATTGAAAAAGGTCCGCATAGCCAGGTTCTTTCTGATCGGACCAACTGTTTTTAAAGCAGGATGAAACAAAGGTGCATGCAAAAAACAAATTCCGGCTTCATCAATTTCTTTTTTCAGTTGGGTATTATCACTTTTGAAAGTATAACCCAA
>CAYVSH010000111.1:0-10422 GCA_964453625.1 uncultured Chitinophaga sp. | reverse complement strand
ATCTTATCCTCAATGGTATCCTTACAGATCATCCGGTAAGCAAATATGTTCTTGGTTTGCCCGATGCGGTGGGTACGGTCAATGGCCTGTTGCTCCACTGCCGGGTTCCACCAGGGGTCAACAATATATACATAGTCTGCCGCAGTCAGGTTGAGACCAACACCTCCTGCCTTCAATGAGATCAGGAACACCCGTACCTCATCATCGTTCTGGAAGCTTTCAATAGCTGTTTGTCTGTCGGGTGCTGAAGTGCTGCCATCGAAATATTCATACTTCACACCCAGTTCATCCAGTTTGGCTTTTATCAGTGCCAACATGCCGAGGAATTGTGAAAAGATAAGTGCCTTGTGGTCACCAATATTTTCTGTTATCTCTCTTGCCAGTTCATCCAGCTTGATGGAGTGGTTCTCAAACTTCTCCTGCTCATTCAGTATCGCCGGTGAATCACAGATCTGCCGCAGCTTCATCAAACCTTGTAAAATCGTAAGCTGTGATTTTTGTATGCCTTGTGTTTCTATGGTTCCCAAAATCTGGTTGCGGAAATCATTTCTGTACGCATCATAAATATTCCGCTGCTTATCTTCCATTTCACAGAAGAGAATCATCTCCTGTTTTTCCGGAAGGTCTTTGGCCACCTGTTCTTTTGTTCTTCTTAATATAAATGGAAACAGAATTTTACGCAGATGTTCTTTTCTATCCTGCTCGCCAAACTTATCAATAGGTATAGAGAACTCCTGCCGGAAGAATTCCATGGTGCCCAGCATTCCCGGGTTCAGGAAATTCATCTGGGCAAAAATATCAAAAGTGTTATTCTGCAAAGGTGTACCACTCATGCAGAGACGATTCTTTGCTTTCAATAAACAAGCAGCTTTTGTTACTTTGCTCGAAGGGTTTTTGATGGCTTGTGATTCATCCAGTATCACATAATCAAACTCTACACTCATCAATAGTTTTATATCACTTCGTAATGTGCCATATGTGGTGATGGTGATCTCATGATCTGTTATTTCTTCTTTCACTCTTGTTCTGGCAGCACCGTGATGAATGCGGTAAGAAATATCAGGAGTGAATTTCTTTATTTCGTTTTCCCAGTTATAGATCAAAGTGGTGGGGCACACCACCAATGCTTTTAATTGCTTATTCTCTTTCTTATAATACTCCATGAAGGAAAGAGCCTGTACCGTTTTACCCAAACCCATATCATCGGCCAGAATGCCGCCCCATTTAATATCTTTCAAATAATTCAGCCACTGATAACCGGCTACCTGGTAAGGCCTTAAAATCATTTTCAAATGATAAGAAGGTTCAATCTCTTTTATCTTGTTGAACTCTTTCAGGTTCTCATACTTTTCTTCCAAGGCCACAACTAGTTCTTCTTCGTCTCTTGTTTCATATAACTCATCTACTACACTCAAATGATAGCGGGACAGCTTCAATGTGTCAGCTTTTCCTTCTCCCACCCGGAACAGCAATGAATATTTCTTCAGCCATTCATCCGGCAGAATGCCGAGTGTACCATCGTTCAGTTGTACAAACTGCTGTTTATTTGCCAAAGCCCTTTTTACTTCGGCCACAGTTACCTGCTGGTCACCAAAAAGAATATCCACTTTTGCATCAAACCAATCTGTATTACTGCTGATGAAGATCTTTGTTTGTGGTTTGGCTGTGTTGAACCGGAAATTCCGCAAAGCTTCAAATCCAAAAACAGGCGTCTTCATTTCCTTCATTGCATCCACAAACAAGAAGAACCAGTTGTTCTTTAAAACATCTGCACCTTTAAGAGCCAGTGTTCCCGAATCTTCATTATAAGCAAAATTGGAATGAAGGTTTTGCAGTTTTTGTATGAACTCATTTTCCTTTTCCCTGTTGCGGTGCACCACTATCACTTTATCGCCATTCGGCACTATCATTTCATCCCTGTCCCTTACTTTGGTCTCATATCCTTTGTAAGAAAATGTAGGTTGAAAAACAAGATGCTCTCCTTTTTCCAGTAAAAACAAATTCACTTCCGGGTTGCCATCTTTTATTTCCTGAACAATTGCTTTATCAAAATCCACTTTATGTTCTTTGGCCAGTGGCATGATAAATTCATTGAGTGTTTTGTTCCAGTCTTCTTCTTTTATTATCATCTTTCCTGATGGCAAAAATTTCTCAACAAGATGTATAACTTCATTATTCTTCCAGCAATGTGCCTGGTTATTGTATGTGAAGAATAATGGGGTAGCTGTTTCATTTTCTCCAAGATCAAATTCCAACGGACCGGCTTTTACACGACATTGTATTGTGTAATGAGAATTTTTCTTTACAATGAAATGTGGTTGTGCTTCTTCTGCCTGCAACTGCAACTGTTCAATATTGGCTGTCTTAAATGCTTTGCCTTCGTCAAGAATAAACACAAACGGATTGCCTGCTGAATCAGTGAAGATCTTTTTCAGTTTTGGCAACAGGTACTCTGCCATCAGTTCTTTAGTTTCTTCCGGAAGATCATCTTCTTCTGCATGTATGATGTTTTCCCAGATACCAGAGAATGGAGAGTTACGTCTGATGTATTTGTTGATCTCTGATTCCTGCAGTTTTCTTAGTGCTGTTAGCAACTCCTTATCGTTTTCTGATAAACTATCGGTGTTTACATAACGACTGATGTCAACTTTTTCTACTGTACCTGCAAAGGCTTCATTATTATCATCTGGTTCGCCTATAACCACATCTACAGTAAACTGTGGATACGTTTTTTTATTGAAGTTGAATACCACACCAAGCCGCTGTGCAGGATTTGTTTCTCTTTCTTCTAGTACCTGCGTAGCTTCTGTTTCTTCCTTTTCCTTCATCGGAAGCAGAACAGGCCGTACGGGTGCAGGAGCTACAGCAACCCTCTTGATACTTGTATCCAGTACCCGTAAAAATGGTTTTCCTTCTTTGTAAACAAATTCAAATTTTCCCTTCAGGTCATCAGCTAAAGAATAACCATATGCTTCCAGTAATTTATTTTTTTCTTTATCCCAGTTTCGGATGCTGTCAAAATAATTGCCTCCATATGCATTCAGTAATTGCAGCAGCACTATTACTTTCGGTAAACATAAAGGGTGATCCGGATCTTCATAATCACAACTGGTATCAAAATTTCTTTCTTCATTTTTCCGGATGATCACTTTATAAGATTGACCGTTCAGGGCAACGGTAGCTTTTACTGTTTCATTTTCTGCAAAGTCAATTTTAGCTTTATTGGTACGAAGAAATATTTCTGCATCTGCAAAGGCTTCCGGCGATGAAAAGTGACGGATATTTTTTAAGTCAATCGTTTTCATTTTAACCACCGTGTGCCGTTGGTCGTATTGCACATCCTCTGACTGCAGGTGGCCCCGGTCAATCATTTCCTGCAACTGAAATAAAGCGGCAACTTCATGCCGGCAAATATCGCCCAGGTTATAAGGACATGAGCATCTTAACGATGTTGCTTTTGCATCTTTGAACTTTTGTATATATACTTTATAAAAAGTGGAGTAGCTATCATCTTTTATCCTGAATACGGCAGAGCCAAACAGGTCATCAAACTCCACCAGTTCTGCAAAACCGATTGCATGTATTTTTTTTCCTCTGCGGATCACTTCATCCGTTCCATGGGTATAAACGTACTTAATAAGGTGCGGTAAGGCCAATTGAATTCAGATTTTAGATTTTCGATTGCAGGTTTATTTACCTACCAATCAAAAAAGGTTAATCGGCAAATGTAAAAGAATGTGTGGCGGATTTCCTTGCAAAAGGGAATAAATAAAAAATAAATTTTCTTGCTGAATTGTTACAGGAAAATGAACTAACTTGTATACCTTTTTTTATTTCACAACCAGCTTCCCCTCTTTGTAAATGGGCAATACATTAGCCAGGTCATCAGTGAGGCAATATTTAATATCATCTATCAAACCAAATCGTTCAACAAGGCGGTGATAGTGTGTAAGATTAGGGGCAAAGTCCATTAATTTGTTTTTATGCTTTACATACATTGTTTCAGCCATTACAGAGCTATCGCAATGAATGGTGAATTGCTTTTTTACCCGGTGTATCACAGCACCGGCAAATAATGTGTCTTCCAGGTTAAACCGGTCTTTCCATCCGGCACAACCAAGCACTACATTCTTTTTTTCTTCAACTAAATAATTACAAACTTCTGATAAGTTGGGAAAAGAACCGGAAATAATTGTATCGGCATTTTTTTCAAGGGCCATATGAAGAAGTCTTGTTCCATTTGTAGTTGTTAATACCAATGTTTTATTCTCGATAAAGTCCCGTGAATATTCCAATGGAGAATTCCCATGTTGTAACCCTTCTGCAATCATGCCATCTCTTTCTCCCGCTGCAATACCATCAATGCTTTTACTTATTTCAATTGCTTTAGGAACAGAGTCAACAGGTATAACCGATTTAGCACCATTATACAATGCAGAAGCAATGGTAGAAGTTGCCCGGAACACATCAATGATCACAACAATGCTGTTACTAAGATCATACAGGTGCAGTAAAGCAGGAGATAGGGATGTACAAAGAATCGGCTTGTTACTCATACTATGAAAGCAAAAATAAACGAACAGAGATAAACATCTCTTCTTATTTTATAAGCAGCTTTTTCCATTTTTCAGTCTCTGCAAACTCTTTAATAGTCAGGTTCCTTTTTTCCAATAGTTTCCTAAGGTATTTTGTGAGATAGAGGTTATTGAACCATTCCCCGAAGATACCGTAAGGAGTTTCATAATGAAACAGATCTATTAAAATTGTCCCGTTCTCACAGGGTTTGAAATAATGTTCATGCTTCATCATTTTAAAATCACCCTGCAGTTGTTCATCGGTAAACAACTCAGGTTTTTTCATTTCAGTGATCTTTACACGGAGCATCCGACTTCTAAACAAATGCCTGGCCTTCCAGGTCACTGTTTCTTCTTTTTCAATTAATCCAAATCGGGTACCTGCTACTGCCTCTTCATTATAGTGCGACATTGATTCTTTATGCAAACCGATGTGGCGGCTCAGGTCAAACACAATATTGACTGGTGCTGCTATAAAAGTAGTAAGATGAATAGTTGGCATTGGTGTAAGTTAATTTTTAAACAAGCATAAGTAACTCACAAAAATCCTACCGCACTGAAGGTTTTATGAAAAAGGGATTTTAGAAACCTTTGCCTTTAGTAATTTATCCCTGACCTTGATGTAAATCTCCGTATCCAATGCTGAAAAGCTTTTAGCTACATATCCCATTCCTATTGCTTTGCCAAGACTGGGTGATTGTGTACCGGATGTTACATTGCCGATACTTGTTCCAGAAGCATCAGCTATTTCATAACCATGACGGGGGATGCCTTTATCTATCATTTCAAACCCAACCAATTTCCGGGTTACACCTTCAGTTTTTTGCTTTTCAAAAATTTCCTTCGAAGTAAAATCCTTTGTAAACTTTGTAATCCACCCAAGTCCTGCTTCCATTGGAGAAGTGGTATCATCAATATCATTACCATATAAACAAAAACCCATTTCCAAACGTAAGGTATCCCTTGCACCGAGTCCTATTGGTTTTAAACCTTTTGGTGTGCCTGTTTCAAAAATTGTATTCCATATCTTATCTGCATTACCATCCTTGTCTTCAAAATAGATTTCAACTCCGCCTGCTCCTGTATAGCCAGTTGCACTGATCAAAACATTATCCACTCCGGCAAATCTTCCTTTTGCAAATGTGTAATACTTCAGATTTAAAATATCAATATCAGTAAGAGGTTCTAATATTTTAGTAGCATTCGGACCTTGTATTGCCAGCAAACATGTTTTATCAGATACATTGTGCATCTCTACATTCTTGGTATTATGTTCTTTTATCCAATTCCAGTCTTTCTCAATATTAGAAGCATTCACTACCAGCATATACACTTTATTCTCTTCTATACAATACACCAACAGATCATCTACTATACCACCATTTTCATTTGGCAGGCAACTATATTGTGCTTGACCGGCCTTTAGTTTAGCTGCATCGTTGCTTGTAACCCGTTGAATAAGGTCGAGAGCATTTTCTCCTTTCAGAATAAACTCACCCATGTGGCTTACATCAAACACACCAGCATTTTTTCGTACAGCAGCATGTTCATCATTGATGCCAGTATAAGAAATGGGCATATTGTAGCCTGCAAACTCCGCCATTTTTGCACCCAGTGCAATATGTTTATCTGTAAACGCCGTATTCTTCATATGAGCAAATTTGAACGCAAATGTAGAGCAAAATCACTGCTTTGCCCTTTCATTTAACTGTAAATAGAAAAGCTCCTGTTACGGAGCCCTTCTGTTCCGGACAAGCCGGGACTTCAACCAAGTTTTATGATCCGATCTCTAAGATAAAATTAAAACCACTGTACCAGCGATGATGAAGCTGAGGGACCACCCGCCAATTCATTATTTGTTTTTTGTGGTTCATTTATTTTTTTTGCAACAGGTCTTGCCTTTTGTATTTCTTGTTTTTCGAAAACTTTACTAGTTGTTTCATTCATTTCTGTTCTTTCAATTCTTGTGCTGCTGCTGTCGGTTTCCGGATAGCGGTATTCATTATCCTGTTTCTTTTCAATGACTTCACTTTCATCACTTTTTAATTTTCCATTTACACCCATTGTATAATCTACACCTGAACGAAAACGGGAAGACCTGTCGTCTATCTCTACATCCACCACCCGGTTACGGCGGCTGCCTCTTTTCACTCTTACATTTACAGAATTCAATTTGTCATTTACTGATTCATCAAATCGGATCTTTTTTCCGATAGGAACCAATATTTCTATTTCAACCTGTTGTCCACGAAACTTACTGTCTTTATCAATTGAATAGCCACTTGAAACATCCAGCACACTATCTCTTGACCGCACAGTATACTGTATCTTCTCTGCCCTTGACACGGCTTCATCTTCAGTTCTTCCGAAACTATGTCTTAATAAACGAACATGATATAAAGAATCAAGGCTTGGTTTTACTGTAAATTTTACCGTTGATAACCGTAGCGTATCATCAGACAAATCCCAACCGTTTCCTTCGTCATTGATCCAGCTAAAACGACCTGAGTAAAGCAGTTCTGGTTCAGAAACAGCAACTAACATTTTGCCATTAACGGGCTGTACAATTTCAACTGCCTTATCTGTATGATCATAATGCCTGAAGTCTCTTGAAATACTTGACGCTAATAATATAGCAGCTATCCAGCCAATGGTCCATAAGGCACCGAAAGTCCAACCCAGGTAATTACTTCTTGACCTGACTTTAGTGATACGACGGACAACCCATATTATGAACCCTACAAGCGGAACTACAAAAAAGAAGATCAGTGTTCCCCATGCATAGATCTGCTGCCACTGACTTGTCCATAAAAAATTATTGATCGGCCACCAGGCAATACCGCCAAAAAGAAATGCGATCAATCCTACAAATAATCCAAATGCAATGGTACCGGCGATAAATAAGAAGAACACTTTGAATAAAACTCCGATTGCATGACCAAGCCCACCACCGGTTCTTCTTACAGTATCATTCACATCTGATGCAAATTCTTTTCCCCTTGTTCTTGAAAACTCTTTTGCTTTGTTAGAAATGTTTTGTGCAGATTCTTTTACCTCCTCGCTCCATCCTTTTACCCTGTCTTTAATATTTCCCATTCCTTCCTGCACATTCTGCCTGATACGGTTCACATCCACTTTTTCTCCCCGCATTTCCATTTTTTCATATGTTGTGTTTGCTTCAGGCAGCACCATCCACAATACCACATAGATAAGTATGAATGTACCGCTGATAGAACCAAACCCTATATTCAATGCAAAGTCAAAATCATTTTGCCATGAAACATTATTGAGAATTCCTATTAAGATGCTCAGTGCTAATGGTGCTGCAAAAATCAGCCTGATGGTAGAAGCACTTTTGTTGAAATAAGCAGCAAGACCTCCTGCCACACCTCCAATTATCCTGTCATCCGGGTTACGATAAAGTCGTTTACCAGTATACCCTTCCATATCTTTTGGTGGAAGTATGATCCATAATAAAATATAAGCAAGGAAACCTAATCCAAATCCTCCAAAAGTGATGATAGCAAACAGAATCCTTACAATCGTTGGGTCAACATTCATATATGCTGCTATACCACTACACACCCCGCCGATAAATTTATCGCTTGAATCACGGTATAAACGTCCCCTGCTTTTCTTTTCGGTATGCGAATAATTTTGCTGTTGTTGCTGCTTTCCTTGTTCTGCTGATTCTGTTACTGCTTCAGCTTCAAAGTCTTCTACTTTACCCATTGAAGTAATGATCTCATCTATATCTCCACTGGTAATGTGGGAAGCACCTTTTTTAATTTTATCATGCAGTAACTCTGCAACCCTGCTTTCAATATCATTGATGATCTCATCCCGGCCTTCTTCGTTGGCAAAATACCGGCGGAGACTTTCAATATAGTTCTGCAACTTTTCATACGCTGCATCCTCAATAGGAATTACCAGCCCACTTAAGTTAATGTTGATGATCTTTTTCATTGTCATAAAAATTTGGTTGAAGTCATCCCTCTCTGCTTGGGCTTCGAAGGACAATGTGGTTAATTGTTGTTCAGCGGATCTCCTGGTTTTTTACTGGTTAATGTGTTCACCCCGTTTGAAAGTTCTTCCCAGGTTGTTTCCAGTTCTTTAAAGAAACTTTCTCCCTTTTCAGTCAGTGAAAAATATTTGCGGGGCGGGCCTGAATTACTTTCTTCCCAGCGATATGTTAGCATCTCTGCATTTTTCAACCGGGTAAGCAAGGGATATAATGTGCCTTCCAGTATCTGCAAATTAGCAGCCCTCATTTCCTCCACTATATCACTCGGGTAAGCTTCTCCCCGGCGAATGATGGAAAGAATACAGAACTCCAGGATCCCTTTCCTCATCTGGCTCTGTGTATTTTCAATATTCATAAATCCTGCTTTTTTATCTTTTGTTGCACAAAGATAGGGTGATGTTTGGTACTATGCAACACAAAGTACCATATTTTTTAAAGTAATGATTCTTCAATTTTACTTTGCATTCTGGCAAAAAGCCTTACAGAAAAGGGTTTCAAGGAAAATTGGCAGATTTTGCAGATTTGACAAGCGGCGAAAATACCTGATAAGCGAATTTTTGAAGAAGTTTGACCATTTCAGCCGACTTTTACGCATAAATAAATGAAAGCACTGCAAAAGTTCATATTCCTGGTAGTTTTTGGATTTCTCTCTTGTTCGAACAAGTACAAGGTTTTTGAATCAAAATATACTTTTAAAAGTGATAATGGCAGGCCTGCTTATGAACTTCTTGATTATTGGGCGGCACATCCCGTGAAATGGGACCCGTCTGACAGTATTCCTCAACCATTAAGAAATGAACCGAGGGATACTCTGGCTGATGTTTTCTTTATTCACCCTACAACATTTACTGCCAAAAAGGATGAAGATATTCCAACTGCTGCTATTGATGATAATAAACTAAATGCAAAAACAGATTACTCAACCATACTTTATCAGGCAAGTGTTTTTAATCAGCATTGCAGGGTGTTTGCACCCAGGTACAGGCAGGCACATATCAGGAATTTTTTTAGTGAAGACAAGAATAAAGCAGCTGCAGCTTTTGAAATAGCATATGAAGATGTAAAAACAGCATTTATCTATTATCTCAACAATTGGAATACCGGAAGACCGATCATCATTACCGGTCATAGCCAGGGAGCATTTCTTGCTGAAAGATTATTGCAGGAATTTTTTGAAGGCAAGGAACTAAAAAAGAAATTAGTAGCTGCATATATCCTGGGCTGGCCTGTTCCAAGGGATTACTATACATCTTTGAAAATGTGTGAAGATTCTTTACAGACCGGTTGTCTTGTAAGCTGGAGAACTTTCCGGCACGGTTATCTTCCTTCGTACTTACGAAAAGCAAATCATGCTGATAATTTATTCCGGCAGAGTGATGCATATGTTACCAATCCATTGAGCTGGACCATTACAAATGAAAAGGCAAACAAAAAACTAAATAAAGGAAGTGTGCTTACCAGGTTTAATAAGGTTTATAAAAACACATGCAGTGCAACAATTGGCAACAGCGTATTGTATGTAAACAAACCCAAATTTCCCTGGGGCTTTTTATATTTTACCAAAAACTATCACATTGCCGATATCAACCTGTTCTATATTAATATCAGGGAGAATGTAGCCCAACGTATCCATTCCTTTTTGCAATAAAAGAGTATTTTGCTTCTGCAATGTTACCTTCCGGTCAAATCAAAAGGAGTTTATCACTTCCGATAGTAAGTTTCGCAATAATAATAATTGCGGTAGCAGCCCGTTTCTTTTTTCAAATATATTTTCTCAGCACAGACAATGACAAGTCTTATCAAATTCAGGCTGCTCAAAATTTT
>CAYVSH010000110.1:0-10629 GCA_964453625.1 uncultured Chitinophaga sp. | reverse complement strand
AGAATATTTATTTCTTATTACTATTCCATTTTTTTCAACACAGTGTAACAGTGTTACAGGCAAAAAAGAAAAAGGAACTGAAAATAATGAGATATATCAGTGTATGCCCTGCGGCCAACATTGTGATAAGGAAATTTACTTCCAACCTGGAAAATGTACAAGTTGCCAGATGCAATTGGTAAAAAAGGCAACAGTTACTTTTAAGAATATTGACGCTTCTGATATTTGCCATTACATCAGTAGCCATCAGGATATTGTATTGCTGGATGTAAGAACCAAAGAAGAATTTGAAGGGAAGGCTGATCCCGATTTCGGCACTTTGAAGAATGCCATCAACCTGCCGATTCAGGAACTGGAATCATCTATAGCTAAATTAGACACTATTAAAAACAAAGCGGTCATTGTTTACTGCTCACACAGCCACCGAAGCCCTCAGGCTAGTTATATACTAATGCAGCATGGCTTTGCCAACGTAACTAATATGGCAGGCGGCATGAGTGAGATGAAAGATACGTCATGTAAAAAGTAGTTATATAGCAGATTATATCAATGCTGATTTCGTTATTGCAGAATAGCGAACAAAACAATGAAAAGTGCATCGCAATTGCGAAAACTATCAGCAATCATAACAGTAAACAACCGGGCTAATAATACTCCTTCCCTATCTTTGCCCCTCAACGAATTGCATTATGGATCTGGCATTTAATAAGAACGAAGACGTATTGAAACAAAGCCTGAGTGAGATGCGGCAACGCCTGGATAAGATATATGAAGGCGGTGGCAAGAAGGCGATAGAGAAACAACACCAACAGGAAAAACTGACCCCAAGGGAACGTATTGCTTACTTAACAGATGCGGATGCACCGTTCATTGAGATAGGTGCTTTTGCCGGATATGATATGTATGCCGAACAAGGCGGCTGCCCTGCTGGAGGCACCGTGGCCGGTGTGGGCTATGTAAGCGGCCGGCAGTGCATGATAGTTGCGAACGACCAAACAGTGAAGGCCGGTGCATGGTTTCCCATAACGGGTAAGAAGAACCTGCGGCTGCAGGAGATAGCGATGGAAAATCATTTGCCTGTTATTTATTTGGTGGACAGTGCGGGGGTGTTCCTGCCAATGCAGGATGAGATATTTCCAGACAAAGAACATTTTGGCCGCATCTTCCGCAACAATGCGGTGATGAGTGGCATGGGTATTACACAAATTGCCGCAGTGATGGGACCTTGCGTGGCAGGCGGTGCATACTTACCTATCATGAGTGATGAAACGCTGATGGTGGAAGGCAAGGGTTCTATTTATTTAGCAGGGCCTTACTTAGTGAAAGCAGCTATCGGTGAAGAAGTGGATCATGAAACACTGGGCGGTGCGGCTACCCATACGGAGATAAGCGGTATTGCTGATTATAAATTCAAGACGGAACAGGAATGTATGGACCACATCAAGCAACTGATGAGTATGCTTGGCGAAAAACCTGTGGCAGGTTTTGACAGGATAGCACCTGCTGCCCCGGCAAAAAAACCGGAAGAATTGTACGGCATTTTTCCGCATGATGGCGGACAGTATGATATGCTGGAAGTGATAGAGAGAATAGTGGACAAGAAACAAGGAACAAGGGACAAGGAACAAGATTCAAGGGACAAGCAACAAGGGACAAGGGACAAGGAACAAGAAGGAGAAAGTTCGTTTGAAGAGTTTAAGGCGGATTATGGAAAGACGATCATCTGCGGATATGGAAGAATAGATGGATGGGCAGTGGGTATTGTGGCGAATCAGCGGACGATTGTAAAGACCAAAAAGAAAGAAATGCAGCTTGGTGGTGTTATTTATAACGACAGTGCGGATAAGGCTGCAAGGTTTATACTGAACTGTAACCAGAAGAAAATACCATTGGTATTTCTGCAGGATGTGACCGGCTTTATGGTTGGCAGCCGCAGTGAACACAGCGGCATCATTAAAGACGGTGCGAAGATGGTAAATGCAGTGGCGAATTCTGTGGTGCCGAAGATTACTATTGTTGTGGGCAACAGTTATGGCGCCGGTAACTATGCAATGTGCGGCAAGGCGTATGATCCCCGTTTCATTTATGCATGGCCAACGGCAAAAATTGCGGTGATGGGTGGTGATGCTGCATCGAAAGTATTGTTGCAGATAGAAGAAGCATCATTAAAAAAACAAGGCAAGGAAATTACGGCTGAAGCAGAAGAGAAATTATTATCAAAAATAAAAAGCCGTTACGACAACCAGACATCAGCTTACTATGCTGCTGCCAGGCTTTGGGTGGATGCTATCATTGATCCCATTGATACAAGAAAAGTGATAAGCGAAGGGATAAAGGCGGCGAATAATAATCCGGAGATTGCGGCGCTGCGGACGGGGGTGTTCCAGGTATAATTATTTTGAATGTTGAATGATGAATTTTAAATGAAAGACACATCCATTCAACATTTAAAATTTAACATTCAAAATAATCAATGCAAAACATTACTATATATACAGACGGCTCTGCAAGAGGGAATCCCGGACCGGGAGGATATGGTGTGATACTGATGAGTGGAAATCACCGTAAGGAACTTTCACAAGGCTATCATCATACTACCAACAACCGCATGGAACTGATGGCCGTTATCGCCGGGTTGAAAGCATTGAAGAAGACAGGGATGCATGTTACAATCTATTCCGACAGTCAATATGTGGTGAAAGCTGTGGAAGAAGGCTGGTTGAACAACTGGATAAAGACCAACTTTAAAGGCGGTAAAAAAAATCCTGATCTGTGGAGAGAGTATTATGAATTAGCTAAGAAGCATGTTATCAAATTCAAATGGGTGAAGGGGCATGCTGATAATCCGTTTAATAACCGTTGTGATGAATTGGCTACAGAAGCGGCGGATGGAAGTCATCACACCTTGATGCATGATGAGGGGTATGAAGGGACAGCAACTTAACCACAGATTACACTGATTAGTTGCGCAGATTTCACAAACTAATATTCAGGGGTTAAAGAGATATTTACGGAGATACTAATAAGTAAAAATAAATTCTGTGTACTCTGTGTTGTATTAAATCTGATCAATTTGTGATTAGATCAATCTGACATTTTATAAAACAAAAAACCCATCAGCAAATGCGATGGGTTTATCTATACTTAAAAAGTTATTTTAAGCCAAAGTCAGTTCTGCTTTCTTTCTTGTCATATAGTTATATGCAAAAAGAATAACCGGTAAGAATACCATTGTTGCAATGATAGAATTCCTGTAGAAAGGAAGACCGGCTTCATAACAGGTCATTAATCCTGCAAAAGATCTAGGATACACCACTTCAGATGTAGCCTGCCAAACCATGAAGTTAGAGATCAAAAAGAATACAGTTGGTGCAATGAGAGCACCACCGAAAATGCCTGAAAGTTTTCTCCCCTTGATTCCCCACCCGATCAGTACAGCAGTCATCAAAACCAAATAGTTTTTCCATTGACCACTATAAAAACCTTCGTAAGGAAACTCGCCGATGGAATATAAGAACTGTATCGCAGCATCACTAATAAGCAACGCCGCCAACGGTAACAGGAAGGACATGTCTTTTTGCTTCATGATAAAACCGGCGAACAATGCAATGGCAATAACAGGTGAAACCCCTGACCAGGCTAACTCGGGCCCGAAAAAGAATTTGCAGGCAGTTGCCAGTATTACAAGTATGATTGTGAAAACGATTAATTTACTGTTGATCTTCATAATACTTATTTGAAACTATTTATGGTGCAAAAATAACTGAATTGAAGGAAACAGGCGATGGAATTATCAACGATTGTGAATAGCTGCTGAAGCCCTGAATACAACAGATTTAGCTGCCGCTGCCAGATAAACTGTTGAACCCGGAAATACAACAGCTGATGGCGAACCTGTTTGCAATTTGACGGTTGCATTATCATCATCAGCTTCCACTATACCTTCAGTAAGCAAAAGAATTTCTGCAGTAACCGGTTCAAAAGAAACAGTTTCTCCCTTTTCGAGTTCAAATACACTTAATATAAAATCAGGAACAGGGGTTTTATAAACCTTCTCCCCTTCTTCATTTACATCACCAGTAATTATTTCCGGGTATGTAGCTTCACATTTTACATGTTTCATCAGTTCCACTACATCAATATGTTTACTTGTGAGCCCACCACGAAGTACATTATCTGAATTCGCCATGATCTCCACATTCTGTCCTTCCAGATAGGCATGCGGTACACCTGCTGCCTGGAAGATGGCTTCGCCTTTTTTCAGATGAACAAGGTTGAATAAATAAATAGAGAAGATGCCACGGTCAATATTTCCATCTTTATTAAAAGTGGCAGCAGCTTTGGATGCCCAGTAATCTTCAGCTGTTTTATCTGGTTCTTCTTCTTTATAAATATCAGCGAGGTTATCAAGCAAGGGTTGTAATATTCTGTTCACTTCATCTTGTGGCATTTCCATCACTTGCTTATACAAACCTGCATAACCAGATTCGTTGAAGACAGGTAACAGTTCATTTAATTCTGCCACATTCAACAATAAGTCATTCAGTTCCTCTGTCGGTTTGAAACCATGCAACAACCAGAAATCACTTAAAGCAACGATGAGTTCCGGTTTATGATTATCATCTTTATAATTACGATGCGGTGCATCTGAAGGAATGTCTTCTGTATTTTCCCTGGCAAAACCTTCTTCTGCCGCAGCTTTAGACGGATGCACCTGGATGGATAACATATCTCTTACATCCAGCACTTTTAATAAATAAGGAAGGCTATTGGCAATTGAAGACAATTCAGTTGGAGTGCTACCACCGGTATTAACAACTGATTGCCCGAGTGGATGTGTACCCATCCAGTATTCTGCATAGGGAGTTTTCTTTTCATTTACTATTTTTAGTAAAGAAGGAATAAAAGAGAATCCGCCCCAGTCATAATGCTTAACTGTTCCTGTTAATTTGTAAATGCCAGCCATAGAATAAGTATCTGCTTGTTTTTGTAATTTGGCGATAAAGATACAGATGGCATCGCATAATGAATTGGGAAAAGAAGGAGAAGAATTAGCAGCGAAATGGCTGACAGAGCATGGCTATGAAATTTTGCATTGCAACTGGCGGCATTCACATTATGAAATTGACATCGTTGCTACAAAAGGAAAATTTTTACACTTTGTAGAAGTAAAGGCCAGAAAGGCCTCTCCATTTGGTTTTCCGGAGGACAGTGTGACGAAGAAAAAATTCAAGCATTTACAGAAAGCAGCAGATGAATATTTATTTCTGAATCCGGGACATCAGTGGATACAGTATGATGTGCTTTCTATTACTGTACATGATAACAGAGATACGGAGTATTTTTTGATTGAGGATGTATTTCTATAGGTGAATAGATAGTAGAAAGAAGAAAGAGGGATTTAAACCCAGTTTCCGAACTTTCCATTAACTGTATGGAATAGCTAATCGGTTTTAGCATTTAAATTACTTATCATCTTACTTAACATTCTGAAAACAGAATTTATAAAACCTTCAAGTTCTTTTATTTGGTCAGGGGATAAATATTCAAGAGCCAAGGCTATTTCAATCTGAGTGTCAATTTCTACCAATGAACTCCTTGCTATTTCATAAAAACGTTTACGTTCTGATTTAGAAATCCTGGATGATCCTTCAGCAATATTACTACAAACAGAAACTGCTGCTCTTCTCAATTGACTTACAAGAACATACTGCTCTTCTTTTGGGAAGTATTTTGTCAGTTTATAAATTTCTTTAATCAACCGCAGCCCGATTTTGTATACTTCCAGATTTTTATGTGCAGAATTCAACATAGAAATTATATGAATGTAATAAACCCTTTTACCTGAACTCTCACCTCTATCTTCTTTCTACTATCCTCTTCCCATCCTTTCCATCATCTTCTCCACCAATTTATAAGTAGCCGGGCAATATTCTACATTCTGCTTATGTATATGTACAAAGTCTTTGAACTTTTTTGAAAGATGCGGGAAGCCGGAACAATCTGCGGGACGGACTTCATAGATGCTGCACTTATTGTCTTTCAGATTTAAGAATTGACAAGGCTCTGTCTTATTCAGCCAGTCACGGTCGCCACCTCTTTCTTTACGAAGCCATTTTTGCTGAAAAGCTTCTACAGACATTTTTAAATGCTTCGCTATTCTTTTCATATCTGTCACAGTAAAAGTAGGTGTCATTGTTTTACAACAATTGGCACAGGTCAGGCAATCAGTTTCCTGCCATACTTCCTTTTCCAATACAGCAATTTGTTTATCTAGGCCACGGGGAGCTTCTCTTTCCAGTTTAGAAAGAAAACGGCGCATACTGTTCTTCCGGTGTCTTGCTTTTTGTTTGAATGAACGGAGATTAATGGGTTGCATAGTACTCATTGGCCGAAGATACTATTTGAACAGATTCAGGCAACAGTGAAAAGAAATTTAGTATCAACAATTTTCAATGGTTATTTTTGCCGGACAACAAACCAATTAATATGAAGACGCTGACCGTAGCATTATTTTCAATTCTGATATCAATTTCTTTTGTTGCCTGTAAATCCAACAAAGCTGAAGGGCCGGCTACATTTTGTGATACAGCCTGCCTTACCGATTCAATAAAATTCAAAGGCGATCATGCTAAAGAGCCGGTTGTATTTATTACAGGAAAAGATTGCAAGGCCGACAGCATCATCTGGAGTTACAAAGGAATGGGCAGCTATAGAAAAACCGGATTTGAATACCTTATCGGCACTACTGTCAATATCAACCGGAATTTTGTTCGTTGCTTCTTCAATAATGCAGATGTGGCGTGGGTTTTATTTAACGATTGTGAAAATGGCCGTGGTTTCCAGATCAAATTACCTTATGATAAATCACAGAACTTTAGTTTAAAAAGCAGCGGCATCAATAATATTGATCCTAAATTTTCAATTTCTGATAACCTGGTTGTAAATACTGATCGTGGTAATCTCTTTATAGAAGATATGAGTACCGGTAAAAAAGTAACTGTTACATTTGGCCAGGCACTGGATATTGATTATGATGCTTTGCATGATCATATCGACTCAGTAAATATTACCAATACAAGAGCATGGGCCAAAATAAAAGTTGATAAGGAATGGAAAGTGATCGAACAAAACATCACCCTTGAATAATGTGGGAGCCTTATAAAAAAGGATTCAAAGCATACCTGCAGTTAGAAAAATCATTATCTGACAATTCGGTGCAGGCATACTTAAGGGATATAGAATTACTCACCGGTTATTTACAGGAATCCTCTTCTCTAAAAAATCCTGCCGATATTAAGTTAAAAGACCTGCAGCAATTTATAAAATGGATAGCTGAACTAGGTATGACGGCATCTTCACAAGCCAGGATCATTTCAGGCATCCGGGCATTTTACAAATATTGTTTGTTAGAAGAAATTTCCAAAACTGACCCCACCGTTTTATTGGAAGCTCCAAAACTGAAAAGAGCTTTACCCGATGTTCTGAGTTTTGAAGAAATTGAGAATATCATTTCACAGATTGACCTGAGCAAACCTGAAGGAGGAAGAAATAAAGCAATACTGGAAACAATGTATAGTTGTGGTTTAAGGGTAAGTGAACTGTTGAACCTGAAAATATCTCAACTTTATTTAGATGTTGGTTTCATAAGGGTATTAGGAAAAGGAGATAAAGAACGACTGGTTCCTATTGGCAGCAGTGCTATAAAGTATATTACCATTTACAAGAACCAGATACGGGTACATACCACTCCTTCAAAAGGAAATGAAGACATCCTTTTCCTTAACAACAAAGGAAGTAAATTATCGAGGGTGATGATATTTTACATCATAAAAGACCTTGTAGAAAAAGCCGGTATAAAAAAAACTGTTTCGCCGCATACATTTCGTCATTCATTTGCTACCCATTTGGTGGAAGGTGGAGCAGACCTCAGGGCTGTACAGGAAATGCTGGGACATGCCAGCATCACTACAACTGAAATCTATACACACCTCGACCGGGAATTTTTAAGAAAGACGCTTGAGAATTTTCATCCTGCATTTAAAGGGTATACTACTGGATAATTATTTTCTCTGTCATTTTCTTATTGGTCTTGTTATTAGTCAGTACAAGAAAATAACTACCCACAGCTACTTTAGGCACTTCCAGATTTAACACCCTGGCCTCGCTGTCAATCCATATTTCTTTTTGTTGCAAAATCTGGCCAGACATAGTAATAAACTGAACTGCGTAGTATCCTTCTTCCATTAAACCAACACCAAGGGAAATATTTCCGCCGGGGAAAACAGGATTAGGGAATACAAAGAATTTTTTCTGATTAGAATTAACCGGTACATCCCTTTGAACAACTTCATCAATATTTTCTGATTTAATTACACTAACAGCACCTGCAACTACTTTTCCTTTTGTATAACACTGTGATGATGTAAGCGTCACTTCACCCAATGAAATAGGAGTTAATACAACGTTCAGCATTCTTGTTGAATTCTCAAGAGATACTACTTTAGTTTCAAACCCTACAGACGATACCAGCAATGTCTTATTATCAGCAAGCTGTTTGCTGCTGATAATAAATTCACCTTTTTCATCTGCCACATAAGTATTCATTATTTTGCCCACTTGTACGCTTGCATAAGGAACCGGCTCACCGGTTTGAGTAGTAACTTTTCCTTTTATCTCTTTCGTATCAGTAATAAGTGTTGGTGTTATAGTAGTATCTTTTACAAAAGGCTCAATTGTTTTGGGTAACACCATGCCAAGTGTTCTGATTTCATTGTTCATCGGAATACGGGTGGTATCCTTTATTTCAGTCTTAATTTTTGTTTCTCCCTGGGTTTTACCTGCAGTTGCTTTTAACGAAACAAGAAAGGCAGGTAATGCGAATTGAAAAAAATATCGTACCCATGGTATCCGTTTCTTTGGAATCTCAATCTCCCTGTTTAGCTGATCAGTCATAAACCGGCCACAAACAGATCCGGTGGAAGGTTTCTTGAAAAACTCAGCGACCTGCCGGTCACTCATGTTACTAAAATCAATGACCTGTTTCTGGCAGGAGCCGCAAAATCTTCCTTTTTCAACAGGGCTCATTTTTTCCCAGTTCTCATGACAGGGTTCGGCGATGGAAAGTGCAATTTTCTTGCTCATAAAATAGTTTTATTGAATAACTACCTTTTCAGATGCTGATAGTTTGCAGTTTGCATAAATCAGTTAAGAAATCTATTAAAAAAGGGTTCCGTAGAAACAGAACCCCGTTATCACTAACCGGCTGTTAAATGATTAGCTATTTGTGTTTACTTATAGGCAAAGACTCATCTTCACCATCATCCATACCAATATCTTCTTTTGGCTCTGGATTTGTTTTTGCCAGTAATCGGGCACTTTCAACCAGTCTTATAAATTCTGAACGATAACCTTCATCATCAGCACCTCTTGCTTTTCGGGCAAGTTCCAATACACTGTTATACGAAGCATTGGATTTAAATTCTGAATTACGAAGCAACATGCCAAATTGAGCCACTGCTGCGGCAAACCGGAAGTTGTCAGATGTTTTTGAAATGGACAGTTGTTTATCATTTACAGGATGTTCAATAAGTTTACTTACATCACCATCCGGTGCTTTATAACGGAATTTTACAGTCAGCATCTCCTCATTGCGTGTTGTTTTACTTAATGGGGTTATATCTTTCTGATATTTCAAGGCATCCACATCTTTAAGGAAACTGCTTTTTACTCCTACAGGAATCACTTCATAAATAGCTGTAACGGTATGACCGCTGCCCAGTTCACCAGCATCCTTCTTATCATCATTAAAATCTTCTTTGGCCAGCATTCTGTTCTCATAGCCTATCAAACGATAACCTTGCACTTTAGCAGGATTAAATTCGATCTGTAGTTTCACATCTTTTGCAATGGTGAATAATGTACCGCCAAACTCATTGACCAAAACTTTTTTTGCTTCACTGATGCCATCAATGTATGCATGGTTTCCATTTCCTTTATCAGCCAGCTTTTGCATTTTGGCATCCTGGTAATTACCCATTCCATAGCCCAACACAGTTAAGAACACACCACTCTTTCTTTCATTCTCGATCAAACGTTCCATCGCATCATCGCTGCTTTCACCAACATTAAAATCGCCATCAGTACAAAGGATAACCCGGTTGTTGCCATTCTTTACAAAATTCTCCTGTGCCGTTTTATATGCCAGTTTTATTCCGGCACCTCCGGCAGTAGAACCACCGGCCTCCAGCCTGTCAATCGCATCTTTGATCTTAGTTTTATCTGTACCGCTGGTTGGTTTTAATACGATACCGGCTGCTCCTGCATATACAACCATAGAAATCTTATCCTCTTCCCGTAATTGATCTACCAGCATTTTCATGGATGCTTTTACCAATGGTAATTTATTTGCATCCTGCATAGAACCTGAAACATCAATAAGGAAAACAAGATTGGATGCCGGTAAATTTTCTGTTGGGATTTTCTTTCCCTGCAAACCAATCAAAACTAATTTGTGGTCCTTATTCCATGGAGCTTCCGCAATTTCAGTATTGATAGAAAAAGGATCTTTATTGGTGGGTTGCGGATATTCGTATTTAAAGTAGTTCACCATTTCTTCAATCCTCACGG
>CAYVSH010000109.1:0-10644 GCA_964453625.1 uncultured Chitinophaga sp. | reverse complement strand
ATTATAAGTGATACAGGTACCGAGGCCGATCACAAAATTATTTTTATCAGGAAAGTAATGAACGGCGGCCGCAGATAAAGCCAGCCTGTCTGCACCAATGGTTTCCGGTTTACCAACAGGTGTTGTAAAAGCAACTTTAGTAAGATGACTAAGTTTATGAAACTTTGATGAAGCAGCCAGCAGGTTTTCTATTTCAGTGTTATGTTCAATCACAGAGGAGAGAATAGTTTTGTTTGGCTGAAAACGGCTGACCAAGGACTGAATCGTATCGTTTGAGTCATCCGCCAAAGTGATAACTTCTTTGATAGCATCATTGCTGAATACGGCACATTTTTTCCGGGTGTTGCCAAAATCAAAACAAAGGCTTACTGACATTTATATTTTTTTGAATTGATAAAATTACAGATCAAACCCACTCAGATTCTTAAAATGTCCATTCAACTTGATCTTATCTTTTAGCTGTTCCATTCCCTGTGCCAATGGAATGGCTTTCAGCAAATGTCTTTTCAGGTATTCCTGCCGGTGCAGTTCGTCCATCAGCATCAGCAACTCATATTCTTCTTCCGGCGAAAGACCGACATGATGGGCCACTTCATAGGCATTCAGTTCGGCATCTTCCTTTCCAAAAGATTTCTCCACTTTCAATAACTGGTGCAGTTCACGGATATTGGTCATCACTTTTTGCATCAGCCCCGGGCTGCCATTATCATAATTTTCCGGGTAGGTAACTATGGCGCCGCTGTATAATTTATCCGGTATCTCCTTTATCAGTTCCAGGATGCGAAAGACCTGTATGCCTTTGGTTTTTATATCCATTTCGCCGCTTTCGTATGTTTTAGAAAGCTCTGTTATTTCGAGCAGTGTTCCATATTCCTGTACTTTATTACCGATTACTGCCGGTATGCCAAATGGCTTTTTTGTTTCTAAACACTCAGTGATCAGTTGCCGGTATCTGGGTTCAAAAATGTGAAGGTTCAGTTTTTCACCGGGGTACACAATTATATTAAGCGGAAAAATAGGAATGAAATTCGTCATGCAGCAAAGTTAACAGTATGTGAGAATTGGGAACATGCTTTAGCATTCTCTTTATAGCTGTTGCCCTGGTGATTTGGCCATGTACAATTCTTTCAACCGCACATATTTCAGGAAAGTGTAGTATGCCGTCATCTTTGCACTTACATATCCCAAATAACCATCGAGGAAACCCAGCTTGATTACATAGCAATTGAAAAAAGTAAGCCCCGGTGAAATCCGCAGGTCATAAAATGTTGCTCTTTTCCCCTGCCTGAAATATTTTTCAGCATTCAACATGGCATAGTTCCTCATCTTCCGGCTGTAATCATCAACATCTTTCATAGTATAGTGCAAAACAAATCCATTAAGATTCTTAACAGTAATATCAGCAGACAAGATTAATTTTTCATGTACAGGTTCATCATCCCATTGTACCAATTTCCGGTTGTACAAACGGATATGATGATCCTTTCTCCAGTCGCCAAACTTCAGGTTTTTTTCTCCCAGGAAAGTTTTAAAAGAAAGATCATACACTGTTTTTTCATTATCTGGGTTGAAAGATAACAGTGATCGCTTCAATTCTTCATCAATAGCTTCATCAGCATCAAGACTTAATACCCAATCGTATTTTGCAAATTCAGCAGCTTTATTCTTTGTTTTTCCAAATCCTTCAAATGTTCCTTCCTGAAGATGAACAGGAAATTGTCTAATAATATCTTTTGTACCATCCGTACTTCCATTATCATGTACAATAATATCATCCGTTAATCCAACCAGGCTTTGCAAGGTTCGGGCAATTACATCTGCTTCATTCCTGCATGATATGACAACTGAAATTTTAGCCATAGATAACTACAAAGATTAAACCTTTTCCGGTTTCAGTTCCTTTTTATCAATATTAAATCTGTTATCGTTTGTTCAACCTATTTTTGTAAACGTACAACATCCGTTTCATTTCATGTGGCAGGAATTACTACAGCAAATAAATGATGGTGACTTCAAATCACTGGCCCGTTGTATTTCATTGGTAGAAAACGAAATTGAAGGTTATGACCAGATGCTGCAGTCATTGCCAGCCTCTTCAGCAAAAATTACAGGGATTACCGGACCACCCGGTGCAGGCAAAAGCACATTAACGGATGCCATCATCGGCTATCTTGTAGATGCAGGAAAAAAAGTAGCTGTGCTTTGTATAGATCCCTCATCACCTTTTAATAAAGGCGCAGTGCTTGGTGACAGAATACGGATGAGTGACTGGTACACCAATCCCAATGTTTTTATCCGTTCGCTGGCAACCCGTGGATCTATGGGTGGCCTTCATCCTAAAATTATTGAAATAACAGACCTGTTGAAGTATTCGGGATTCGATCATATCATTGTAGAAACAGTTGGTGTTGGACAAAGTGAAATTGAAATAGCGGGACTGGCAGATGTAACTGTGGTGGTAATGGTACCTGAAGCCGGTGATGAAGTGCAAACCATGAAAGCCGGGCTAATGGAAATTGCCGATGTATTTGTTGTAAACAAAGCTGACAGGCCGGATGCTGATCTCTTTGTTAATAATCTCAAGCAAATGCTGGCACCATCATTCAGTCGCCACTATCATGAAGTACCGGTTGTAAAAACCATCGCTTCGCAAAAAGAAGGTATACATGAGCTGATGGAGATTATTATTCACCAATTACAGAAATCACACATCAGTGATAAAAATTTTTGGCTGTTGGCTGAAAGAGCATTCTATCTTATAGAACAAAAAAGAATGAAGGGAATTGACAAAGCCGAATTAAAAAAAGAGATAGAAGAAGCTTTTAAAACCGGAAAATTTAATTTGTATAAGTTTATTGCAGATAAATAGAGCTTAATTACCTTATGCTGACTTATTAGATTTCCACCAGCGATAACTGATATAGCCTACAATAGCAAAAGGTGCAAAAGCCAGGTAAAGAATTCCGGTATTCATTCCTTTGGCCGGTTTTTCGCCTAGTTGCTGTGCTGTTTTTGTACAGATTGAACATTGTCCCAGGGAGGATTTTGCTGACCCAAGCAGAACCCAGGAAATAAGAATAATCAATACCCACTTTTTCATATCTGAAATCTTTACTGCAAATGTACGATATAGCTAAAATTTAAATAGACGATTTTAGGTCAAAATCGTATTCCTGCAGATCATGTTTTCTCCCTTTTCTACCCAGGAAAACTTGTACTTTTCCAATTTGGAAAAAACCACTTCAGCACACCCGGGCACCATCCTATCATGCAATTCAATAACCAAAGTTCTGGTAAGCGGCAGCCAATCGTCTACATTACTTTCAAAAACAATTTTCTCCGAGCCTTCAATATCCATTTTCAAAAGATCAATCGATTTCCAGTCATTCTGTCTCATTATGTCGCTTATTGAAAAAGCCAGTATAGCGGTTTCGTCTTCAGTAGTGGTCTCTTCTACTGTGAAGGCATTATTGCCACTACCATTATCCTTTATAACCAGTTTTGCTTTTTTACTCCAGACACCTGCCTTAACTGGTTTTATATTATTATAATATTGTGTATTCTTAACAAGTAGTTGGAAATTATCCTGCTCCGGCTCCAAAGATACAATGGAAGCCATCGGGTATTTACTAGCCAGGTAAGCAGAAGTTAATCCTATATTGGCACCTCCATCAATAATTGTGAGTGGGTTGTATCCAAGATCAAGGTTATAATCTTCCCTCAATAACACTTCTTCAAATGTGGCATAGTCATATGGATTGTTTCGAATTTCTATCGGAAACTTCAGTTTTTTTAAATTCCAGTTATTCCATTGCCCTGTTTTCATTTTAAAATAAATAAACATTGCTTCTTTCCACCCAATGTGTTTTTTTAAAGTAGAAAATCTGGACATTTGAATAAATTTAATGCCAAAAGAAAATTTTTTATAAAAATATTAAATTGAATAATGAAGCGGCAAGAAAATATTCCAAGATTAGATGACTGGAAGATAAATAGCAAAGACCCGCATTATATTCATCTATACTTTTTGATTAAAGATATAAAAGAAGCTATTGAGAAACATGCAAACGGATTTTTTCTTGATTTAGGCTGCGGTAATAAACCATACTCCTCGCTATACAACCCATTCACAACTTCTCAAACCGGATGTGATATAATACAAAGCGATAAGCATAGAGTGGATGTTATATGTCCAGTTACCAACCTGAAATTTGAAGCTAATACCTTTGATAGCATACTGTGTACACAGGTTTTAGAACATGTTTATGAACACCAGCTTATGATAAAAGAAATTCACCGTGTTCTAAAACCCAGGGGAACTATTATTCTTACCGTGCCGTTTGCATGGGAATTACATGAAGAGCCTTATGACTTTTTCCGGTACACCAAACATGCCCTGAAAGAATTATTTGAAAAAAATAATTTTGAAATTGACTATATAAAACCAAATGGAGGGAAATGGGCAGCTATATACCAATTGAGAAATAATGCACTTTATCATTCTTTCAAAAAAAAGACATTCGTTAATAAAATAAAAAAACTGTTTTATAATGAATTCAGAATTATTCAGCTACGTAATAAGTTTGCTATATGGCTTGATGAAAAGTACAAAGATGAAATATTCACTTTAAACTATATTGTTGTGGCCAGAAAAAAAGATGTTTATTCATGAAGTCAATCTTTTTTTTATCCGTTATGAATGGCTCGGCCTGGGGAGGAAGCGAAGAGCAATGGTTTCGAATTGCACTATGTATGGCAAAAGAAAAATATGATGTAGCGGTAAGCTGTTTTGACTGGATCGAAAAAAAAGAAAAACTGGATTTATTACAAAAAGCCGGGGTAAAGTTATTTCTTCTCCCATCTAAAAATAAAGGGCTGCTTGCCAAATGGAAACTTCGACAACAGGTTAACAATATTCCATTTGAAAGTTTTGATCTTGTATTTATTAACCAGGGTGGTTTTGAAGACATAAGCCATAACCCTTTTAAAACAGTTTATAAACGATGTAATAAATATGTAATAAGTTCTCATAACTATAATGAAAACAGTACACTTTCATCGTCAAAAAGAAACCTGCTTCAACAATGGTTCTCAAATGCCGCATTAAATATTGGCGACTCACAAAAAATATTTGATACCCTTGAAAAAAGTTATGGCATACCAGTGCCTAAGCAAAAAGTAATTTACAATCCCATAGGGTTTCCGGTTGATACCAAAGAGTTAACGAATACTTTATCAAAAAGAGACTTCGTTATTTTTATAATGTTAGCCGCTTTCGATGTACATAGAAAAGCACAGGATTTGCTTATTAAAACACTATCGCTTAACAAATGGAAAAACAGAAACTGGCAGCTACACCTTTATGGAAAAGGTAAAGACCAGCCAATGCTTGAACGCATCGTAAAAGAAAACAAGCTTGAACAAAAAGTATGTTTTAAAGGCCATACCAAAAATGTAGCTGCCGCATTACATGAATCTGACCTTTGCCTGCAAATAACCCATATGGATGCCATGCCGATTAGTGTAACAGAAGCCATGGCAATGGCAAAACCATGTGTGGTGAGCAAAGCAGGTGATATGCCAGTTTGGGTAAAGCATGAAGAGAACGGATTTATCTGTGAAGCAGTAACTATTGAAGCGATTGATGATGTTTTAGAAAATGCCTGGCAACAAAAAAGCAAATGGATTGAAATGGGTGAAAAAGCATTTGCTACATTCCGGCAATTATACCCTCAGCCTTACGAAGAAAAAATAGTCTCAGTTTTGAAATCACTATGATACGATAAAGATTCATTTCATTACCTGATGTAAGACTTGCCGGATTTATCTTCAAAAACCTCCTGGTTGAACAAATAAGACTTGCTTGCAAAAGCATTTAGCTCTCCTTTTAAGATCAATGCAGTTAGTAAATTATCAGCCCTGTATTTTATAGGAGTTTGAGCAATTATCAATTTTGATGCTGCAGATCTGCTGATTGCATAGGCATGTGTACAGTCGTGGAATCCTGCTTTCATAAGCATTGAGCTATATATTCTTGGCAGGCTTCTTTTAATCATGGAAACCGGTATCCGGCTTAAACCAAACTGACCCATTATCTTATACCAAAACTGCTTTAGTCTTTTTCCGATTGTTGCCTGTTCATTTTTTAAATAGCCCAAATAAAACAGCTCCCAATCTTCCGGCAATTCTTTCAATGCCGTTTCAAGTTGGCACAGGTTATCAAAATCTGGCACTACATCATCCTCAAAAATCAAAATCCTGTTCCAATTATTATCTACGATAGCCTGATAAATATTCCGGTGAGAAAGCGAACAGGCTATTTCACCTGTCTTTAATGGAGAATAATATTGCCTGATCTCCAATGTATCCTTCTTATTAAACAAATAATTATCCCGGATAAAATTTTCATCTAGATCATTCTTGTCTGTGCCATAAAAAAATTCGAAATCTATTCCCTTTAATCTTTCTTTTACTTTTTCATGCCGGTCTTTAAATCTATGTACAGTTAACACCAATACTTTATCAAAGTATTGGTGCAACAAATTGTTTATTTCAGAAACTGATGCCTGCATTGAACAAATGTAAAAACAAACAGCAAATACTTATGGTATTTGCTGTATTAAAGATTATGACTAATTAAATTTTACTATACCGCTTCTGCTTCCATCTTCTTCTGCACTTTCTTTCTCTCTTCTTCATTCAGTATCACTTTTCTCATCCGTATGAAGTTTGGTGTTACTTCAATACACTCATCCTGCTGAATATATTCCATACACTCTTCCAGTGTCATAAGTGTTTTTGGTGCAATGCGGGTTGCATCATCACTTCCGCTGGCACGGTGGTTGGTTAATTTTTTGCCTTCTGTTGCATTTACCACCAGGTCGCCTGGTTTAATGTTTTCAGCAATGATCTGGCCTGTATAAACATCTTCTCCCGGATCTACAAAGAAGGTGCCCCTGTCCTGTAATTTATCTATGGAATAACCTGTTGTCTTATCAGTACTTTTTGAGATCAGTACGCCGTTATTTCTTCCTGGAATCGGACCTTTCCAGGGCTTATAATCTGAAAACCGATGAGCCATTACCGCTTCACCCGTTGTAGCAGTAAGCATTTGTGTACGCAACCCGATCAAACCTCTTGAAGGTATATCAAACTCAAGATGCTGCATTTCGCCTTTTGTTTCCATGATCAGCATCTCACCTTTACGGCGGCTTACCAGGTCAATTACTTTGCTGGCAAATTCCTGTGGTACATCCACCACAAGTGTTTCATATGGTTCACATTTTTTACCATTGATCTCTTTTACAATTACCTGCGGCTGACCAACAGTCAACTCATATCCTTCCCTACGCATGGTTTCGATCAATATGCCAAGATGTAAAATACCACGACCATATACCATCAGGCTGTCGCCATCTTCACTGTCTTCTACTTTTAATGCAAGGTTCTTCTCTGTTTCTTTCATCAGCCTGTCACGCAGGTGTCTTGATGTAACAAATTTTCCATCCTTACCAAAGAAGGGTGAATTGTTTACCGAGAACAACATATTCATGGTTGGTTCGTCCACACTGATAACTGGTAATGCTTCAGGGTTTTCAGCATCAGCAATAGTGTCGCCAATATTAAAATCTTCTATCCCTACTACTGCACATAGATCACCGGCAACTACTTCAGTTACTTTTTTCTTGCCCATTCCTTCAAACACATACAGTTCTTTCACTTTTGTCTTTCTTACTGAGCCATCAGCCTGCATCAAAACAACATTCTGCCCTTCCTTTAAAACACCACGGCTTACTTTACCTACAGCAATACGACCCAGGAATGAAGAATAGTCAAGTGATGTGATCTGCATCTGCACCGGACCTTCATTCACTTTTGGAGGTGGTACATACTTTATAATGCCATCCAGTAATGGATTGATATTATCAATTTGTTCTAATGAATCATTGAACCAGCCATTCTTTCCGCTTCCATAGAATGTAGGGAATTCTAATTGCTCTTCTGTTGCATCCAGGTTAAAGAAGAGCTCAAACACCGCATCATGCACTTCATCAGGACGACAGTTTGGTTTATCTACTTTATTGATGACTACAATGGGTTTCAGATTTAATTGTAATGCTTTCTGCAGTACAAATCTTGTTTGCGGCATTGGCCCTTCAAAAGCATCCACCAATAAAATAACACCATCAGCCATTTTCAAAACCCTTTCCACTTCACCACCAAAATCGGCGTGGCCAGGAGTGTCAATTACATTTATTTTTACATCCTTGTAAATAACAGCGGCATTCTTACTAAAAATAGTAATACCTCTTTCTCTTTCCAGGTCATTACTATCCATGATCAGGTCACCTGTTTCCTGGTTTTCACGGAATACTTTTGTGGTATGTAATATCTTATCAACCAGGGTTGTTTTACCGTGGTCAACGTGGGCTATTATCGCAATATTTCTTATCTCCATAATACTTTTTTCAAACGAGCGGCGAAGGTACACAAATAAGCCGGTGACAGCAAACGAAATAGAAACTTACAACCGGTTAACGTCGTTTAAAACAGAGATTTATGTTAGTTTTATCAAAATCGCCTGTATGAAATTTCTCAAATGGTTAGGCATCATCCTTTTAGTGCTGATTGTGTTGTATTTCCTGGGACCCCGCCCCGCCACTCCCAAATACAATAAAGACCTTCCTGCTTTGCCAGATGTTTCAGTCGCTTTGGAGAATTATGTCAGATCTAACGAAGCAAAACATAAACTGAAACCGGATAATGAAGCCAGGATAATGTGGTTTAATGATTCGCTGAAACAAGAAACAGAATATGCCGTTGTTTATTTACATGGCTTTTCCGCCAGCCAGGAAGAAGGCGACCCTTTGCATTATGAATTTGCCCAAAAGTTTGGCTGCAACTTATACTTAAGCAGGCTGGATGCACATGGTATTGACACAACTGAGCCTTTATTGAGTTTTACGGCAGATGGTATTTGGAACTCTGCCAAAGAAGCCTATGCCATCGGAAAAAAATTAGGTAAGAAAGTTATTCTGATGGCAACTTCTACGGGTGGAACATTAGCATTAAAGCTAGCTGCAGAATTTCCGGATATTGCCGGTCTTATTTTGCTTTCTCCCAATATTGCTATTAATGATTCAAAAGCATGGATATTAAACAATCACTGGGGCTTGCAAATTGCAAAGCTTGTGGCGGGGAATTACCGAAAAGTGGCTGATACAACCTCCATCTATGCCCAATACTGGAATAACAGATACAGGATCGAATCTACAGTACAATTAGAAGAACTACTGGAATCATCAATGAAGGAATCCACATTTAAAAAAGTAACACAACCTGTTTTATTACTCTATTATTATAAGGACGAGGAACACCAGGATCCTGTAGTAAAAGTAAGTGCAATGCTCAGAATGTTTGATCAGCTTGGAACACCGGCGGATCTGAAACGAAAGGTAGCCATCCCTAATGCAGGCGACCATGTGATTGGTTCATATATTAAATCGAAAGATGTTCAATCGGTGATGGATGAAACGGAGAAGTTTGGAGTTGAGGTCCTACACCTTAAACAATAAACGCATCATTTTTTCTGCATATATAGCTCCAATGATGAATATTGCAATGGTTCATTGTGATCTATAAATTCTTTCCTCAACGAATCTTTCTGACTCATCAAAACTGGAGCCATCAAACTTCTTTCATATTTTCTTAGTGAAAGTTGCTTTTGTGATTGATGAATGATCAGCAGGTGAACAACAACCAGCAGTAAGATTGCCTTCATAGTTTACTATTAGCTAATGAAGACAGAAAACATTATGCCAATGACGGTTATCAATAAAATTTCTTGGTTATTTTCTTAAATAAAAAAGCCACCCTGTAGAAAACAGGGTGGCTAACCTTAGTAATGGCTTACAACCACTTTAATAATGCTTCTGGACAGTTTTCAAAAGGATCTTGGTTTGGTTTCAAAGGATATAGAAAATATATAAATCCGGTTTTTCAGTTGTTTTTATCGTTGTCTCAATCATTAAATTGATAAATCAAAAATCAAACTTTATCCGCTTCAAAAAAATAGTATCGGAGGCTAAAGTTTTGTAATAGAGCTACCGCCAATACTGTGGCTTTTCATCTACATACAATGTTTCCTGGCTTAATGTTTAGTCAAAATCAAACAGTTGTAACCTGAAACAGTTTCATTTCCTGCACATTTACTATCTTCCCAACCCGGTTTTGATGGCCGGTTCTTCTAAAAAATTGCTATGCCAAGAAGTATTATTGCCGGAATCGGTATGTATGCACCATCCAACGTATTTACTAATAATGACCTACTGAAATACATGGATACCAGTGATGAATGGATACAGGAACGAACCGGGATCAAAGAAAGAAGGTTTGCCCATCGTACCGAAGAAACCACCACAACAATGGGTGTGGAAGCTGCCAAAATTGCTATTGAAAGGGCAGGCATCACTGCTCAGGATATAGACTTTATCGTTTTTGCTACTTTAAGCCCTGATTACTATTTTCCGGGTTGCGGTGTTCTTTTGCAAAGGGCCATGAAGATGAAAGAGATTGGCGCATTGGATGTTAGAAATCAATGTTCGGGTTTTGTATATGCCATTACAGTCGCTGATCAGTTCATCA
>CAYVSH010000108.1:0-10695 GCA_964453625.1 uncultured Chitinophaga sp. | reverse complement strand
TACATCTTACCCTTAATAATTATGGTGTTATATTAATTGTATCTGACCTCGATGGCGGTTGGGGCATTGGGATAGATAATACAAATACATTGTTTTTTACTAAAGTAGGAATTAATGGCGTTTTTTCAACCGGGACAATTGCTGATACAAAATGGCACCACGTAGCGGTGGTTTACACTGGTACACAAATCCAGTTTTATATTGACGGCATAACCGCAGGTTCAAGTGCATACACAGACAATTTTACCACTGGTGGAAATTACATCATTGGTGCAAGGCAAAGTTTTGGTAACAGCAATGGCGACCAGACGTTAAATGGTATGATTGACGAAACAAGGATATGGAGAAACATTGCGCTTACACAAACTCAAATTAGGGACTGGATGTGCAAAAAAGTTACTTCTTCCCATCCTGCTTATAATAACCTGTATGCTTATTTCAGGTTTGATGAAAACAGTGGCCCAATAAATGGATTCAATTCAAAATTTGGGATTTTGAATAACAATCCTTTGTTGCAAACAAGCGGGGCACCACTTGGCGATGCAACAGCTCATGATTTTGTAAACGCAACCAAAGCCGCCAACCTTTCGGCAACAACCGGCGAAAACTTTTCAGTAACATCAACAAGCGGATCTCCGAGTGGCATTACCGTCTATCGTGTGGATGAAACTCCTAATTCAAATGCGGGTGCTAATAATGGAGGGAATAATAAATATTTTGGTGTGTTTCAAAGCGGCGGTACATCTCCACAATACACTGCAGTTTATAATTACACCGGCAACCCATTGGTGAATGCAGGTAATGAGGCTTCGCTACGGTTAGCGAAAAGAGCTGATAATTCAGTTAGTACATGGACACAAATCAACGTACCAGCAAACGAACCGTCAAACACTATAACTGTAACAGGAGAAAGCACTGAGTATATTCTAGGACAGGTTGGTTCTCCATTACCAGTTACATTGCTAAGTTTTGCTGGTAGCAAATGTAGTAACCAGGTTTGCCTGCAATGGACAGTTGAGAACGAACAAAATTTTTCACACTATGAAATTGAAAAAAGTAATCCCGGTTCGAACTTCAACCGCATGGTTTCGTTAACAGCAAATAATAGTTTCGGCAGAAAAGATTATTCTGCAATAGACATAAACCCTGTTCCGGGTATTAACTTCTACAGACTTAAAATGGTAAATCTTGATAATACTTACACTTACAGTAAAGAAATAAGAATTGATTTCAATAAACCGGGTATCGTTTCCATTCAACCTGTTCCGGCAAATGATTTTGTAATTATTAAAGGAATTAATGGCTATACTTCGCTCCAAATCGTAGATATGTCAGGCCGCATGTTTATTCAGAAATCGATTCTTGCTCCAATTGAACAAATAGATATTGCCAGATTACCGGCAGGCATATACGCTATACAACTGATCAATAAAAATGAAATAAATACACTTAGATTGATTAAACACTAAAGATGGATTGATTAGTAAAAATATCCATCCTTTTTCATGCTAAAATCCCCCGATGTTTATCGGGGGATCATTTATATTCTTCGGCTTTTTCAACTAACCCCATCCACCTGCATTTCTTTATTGATTTTCAAAACCAAACCCTGTAATACTTTACCCGGACCTGCTTCTGTGAATTTAGTAGCACCGTTTGCAATCATAGCCTGCACACTCTGCGACCATCGGACCGGACCTGTTAACTGATCAATCAGGTTTTGCTTTATTTCTTCACTATCCATTACCGGTTTTGCCACCACATTCTGGTAAATGGCGCATGTAGGATTATGAAACTTGGTTGATAAAATTGCTGCAGACAGTTCTTCTTTTGCCGGAAGCATCAACGGTGAGTGAAATGCACCGCCAACAGGTAATACCAATGCTCTTTTAGCTCCGGCAGCTTTCATTCTTTCACAGGCAATATCAATTCCTTTCAACGAACCGCTTATTACTAGCTGACCCGGGCAATTATAATTAGCAGCTACCACCACTTCACCGGTTTCAGTCTGCACTTCTGCACAAATTTCCTCTACTTTTTCATCGGCAAGATTTAAAACAGCAGCCATTGTTGAAGGAGTGATCTCACAGGCTTTCTGCATTGCTTTGGCCCGGATAGAAACAAGATTGATAGCATCTTCAAAACTCAGTGTACCATTTGCAACCAATGCAGAAAATTCTCCTAATGAATGTCCGGCCACCATATCTGGTTTACCATTATTGATACTTCGATAAGCAATTATTGAATGTAAGAAAACAGCTGGTTGGGTTACATTTGTTTTTTTCAGGTCGTCTTCTGTTCCTGAAAACATAATATCTGATATTCTGAAACCAAGCACTTCATTTGCCTGTTCAAATAATTTCTTTGCAAATGCACTGTTCTCAAAATGCTCCTTCCCCATTCCTGGAAATTGTGAACCCTGTCCCGGAAAAATAAATGCTTGTTTCATAACTTAAGTTTAACCCCATCCCGACAAAAAAAGTTTGACTGTACTACAATCAAACTCCTTTGCAATTGCAAATATAAACTTTAATGTAAATCGGAACTGATTAGTTTCAAAAACTCACTACGGCTGGAATTCTTTTGAAATTCGCCATCAAAAGCTGAGGTTGTAGTTGATGAGTTTTGTTTTTGCACTCCCCGCATCATCATACATAAATGCTTGGCTTCTATAACAACTGCTACACCAAGGGGATTCAACGTTTCCTTTATCGCATTCATAATCTCAACAGTCAATCGTTCCTGCACCTGTAATCTTCTTGCATAAACATCTACAACTCTTGCTATTTTACTTAACCCGGTTATCCATCCATTGGGTATATAAGCAATATGGGCTTTCCCAAAAAAAGGAAGCATATGATGTTCACACATGCTGTACAGCTCAATATCCTTTACAACGATCATTTCGCTGACCGGCTCATGAAATTTTGCAGAGTTGATAATCGCTTTCGCATCTAATTGGTAGCCTTGTGTAAGGTATTGCATGGCTTTGGATAGCCTTTCAGGAGTCTTTAATAGCCCTTCTCGCTTAGAATCTTCTCCAAGTAGTTCGAGAACTTCCTTATAGTTTTTCATGAGACCCGATGTAGCTGCCTCATCATACTGTTCTATTTTTTTATATGCCATAATAATAAAATTCCTAATACAAAAAATCAAATTCCAATTTATGCAACCGGGTACTCTACAAAATTCCTGGGTGTTTCATATAACCTTACCTGCAGATCCAACTTTGTATCAATTTTCTTTCTCAGTAATTCGTAAATAACAATAGCTATATTCTCCGCTGTTGGGTTTAGATTCCTAAATTCTTCTGTATCTAGATTCAGGTTTTTATGATCAAATCTTGTGTGAACCTCAGCTTTAACAAGGTCACTGAGTACTTTCATATCCATCACATATCCTGTTTTCGGGTCAGGCTCTCCCACCACTTTTACTTCTAACTCATAATTGTGACCGTGATAATTGGGTAAAGCACATTTGCCAAACACTTTTTCATTCGTAGCATCATCCCACCCGGAATTGAATAACCGGTGTGCAGCATTAAAATGCTCTTTTCTGAAAACAGCTACTTTCTTACTCATTGAATCAAATTACGGAAATCAATACAATGAAACATATTAAATCGGGAAAAGTTGAAAACAAAAAACTATTCCCCGAAATATTCTACGAATATCCTCGGCGTTTCGTACAGTTTAATGCAATGTAATTGCACATCTTCCGGTAAATGTGGTGTCAGTTCTTTCCAAATGGCGATTGCCAGGTTCTCCGTGCTGCACATTTTTCCTTTCATAAATTCCACATCTATATTAAGATTGCGGTGATCAATTTTCTCAATCACCTGCTCCTTAATAATGTTGCTGAGTTTTTTTACATCGAAAACGAATCCGGTATCCGGATTTGGCTCACCCTTTACAGAAACCAGTAACTCATAATTGTGTCCATGCCAGTTTTCATTGGCACATTTTCCAAAAACTTCTTCATTTTTTTCGTAGCTCCAGGCCGGATTGTACAATTTGTGTGCGGCATTGAAGTGTTCTGACCTTGTTAAGTAAACCATGCTTTACTTTTTTGCTTTCCTCACAGCATAGGGCGGAGGAAATTTGTGAAGCCCTGCCATCTGGCAAAGCAGGGCGCAAAAATAATTTAAAAAACGTTACCCCAACCAGTGATTTCCAAAACCATAACAGCCAATTGTATATTTTTATGTCATGAACATCCTGGTAGTTGCGGCAACGCCAATAGAAATAACCCCTTTTTTAGAATTTTTTAAATCAAAAAATAGGAGAGATATAGATATTTTGATAACCGGAATTGGCCTCACTGCCACAACCTATTCATTAATGAAACAAATAAGGATTAAAAAACCAGGAATAATAATTCAGGCAGGTGTTGGCGGATGTTTTGACAGAAAAATTGCTCTTGGTAATGTTGTAGCTGTAAAACAGGAAGCCATTGCCGACCAAAGTGTGATTGAACTAAATCAATTAAAAACGCTGTTTGATCTGAAACTCGTTCCGCAAAACCAATATCCTTTTAAAAATGGATGGCTGACAAATAATAATGAAGTGCTTAAAAAAGTTTCATTAAGAAAGGTCAAAGGTGTTTCTGTTAATGAGATAACTACATCAAAACAAAAGTTGAAGTTCTATATTGAAACTTTTAACCCTGTTGTAGAATCAATGGAAGGTGCGGCTTTGCATTATGTTTGCCTATTGGAAAAAATACCTTTTATCCAAATAAGAGCAGTTTCAAATTATATTGCTGAAAGGAATAAAAAGAACTGGAATATGAAGGAATCAATTATAAACCTCAACAAAGAACTGATCAGTTTGTTAGACAAATTATGAAACTTACAATTGGCTTTTCACCCTGCCCTAATGATACATTCATTTTTGATGCATTGGTCAATAAAAAAATTGACACAGATGGATTTGAGTTTGATGTTATATTAGAAGATGTAGAAACATTGAACGAGTGGGCACTGGAAGGCAAACTGAATATTACAAAACTGAGCTTTCCTGCATTTTTCCGTTCTCTTGATCATTATACTTTATTGCATTCAGGCAGTGCATTAGGCAAAGGAGTAGGCCCTTTGCTTATTACAGATTCAAGCCAGGAAATAACTGATGAAGAAATTAACCAGGCATCAATTGCTTTACCTGGAGCCAATACTACAGCCAACCTCCTTTTCTCTTTTGCTTATCCAGGTGCGAAGGATAAAAAATTCATGATATTCTCAGCTATAGAAAATGCCCTACTTAATAAAGAAGTTGACCTCGGTGTTATCATACATGAGAACCGCTTTACCTATCAGCAAAGAGGATTGTATAAAGTGACTGATCTTGGAGAATTTTGGGAAGAAAAAATGAAATTACCGATTCCTTTGGGTGGTATTGCAATCAATCAATCAATAAAAAGATCCACTGCATTAAAAATAGATGAGTTAATAAAGAGAAGTCTTGAATATGCATTTAAAAACTATCCTCTTATCACTGAATATGTAACAAAACATTCGCAGGAAATGAGTGAAGATGTAATGCGTCAGCATATAGACCTTTATGTAAATAATTTTAGCCTTGATTTAGGTGATGATGGTAAAAAAGCTATTGATACTTTATACCATGTCTTTCTTGAAATGAATGACCTTGAATCAGACAATGAGATTGTTTTATTTCTTTAAAGCTGCAGCATATACTTCAAGGCATCTTTTCCGGGCTGTTTCATGCGCAACAATTGGCGTTGGATAACTGAATTCTTCAAATTCAGGCACCCATTTTCTGATGTATTTTAATTCCGGATCAAACTTTTTTGTTTGCAGATAAGGATTGAACACCCTGAAATATGGCGCCGCATCACAACCACTACCGGCTGCCCATTGCCATCCGCCATTATTGGCTGCAAGATCAAAGTCCAACAATTTTTTTGCAAAATAAGTTTCACCCCATCTCCAGTCTATCAATAGATGTTTGGTAAGAAAAGATGCAACGATCATTCTTACACGGTTGTGCATATAACCGGTTTCATTTAATTCCCGCATACCGGCATCTACGATCGGGTAACCGGTTTGACCTTTACACCAGGCATCAAATTCCTCTTCATTATTTCTCCATTTGATCTTATCGTACTCAGGTTTAAAAGCATTGCTAACAACATGCTGAAAATGCCAAAGTATCATATGATAGAAATCCCGCCAGATCAGTTCATTTAAAAATGTTTCATTTAATGCCCCTGCTTCAGCAGCTAATGTCCGGATGCTGATAGTACCAAACCGAAGATGAACACTTAATCTTGAGGTGCCGGCTATAGCTGGAAAATCCCTTTGCTCTTTATAGTGCCTTATTACCTGTCCTTTCCATTCTTTATCGGGAAACGATAAGCCGGTTGGCTTAAAAGACATATCCTCCAATGAAATGATTTTTTTTTCAGCCTGTTTGAAAAAATTCCGGAAATACTTTTTATTGGAATAAGATTGCAAATAAAATTCCGATAATGCTGCTTTCCATTTCCTGGAATAGGGAGTAAAAACAGTGTAAGGTCTACCATTATCTTTCAGCACTTCATCTTTTTCAAATATAACCTGGTCTTTAAAACTATGAAATGTAGTTCCGGTCTTTCTCAATAATCCTTCCACATCATTGTCCCGTTGTTTTGCATAAGGTTCATAATCATGATTGGTAAAAACTTTTCCGATCATATATTCCTTAAGCAGACCGCTGAAAATATCAACTGGTTTCCCATAGCGGATATCAAATGAAGAACCTATTTTTACTAATTGCTGTTGCATTACCAGCAAAGCCGAATGAATAAACTCTACCCTGCGGTCTTTTTTATCTTCCAGTTCATCGAGAATATTGGTGTCGAAAATAAAGAGAGGTATTACAGGGTTATTGTCCTTTAAAGCATGGTACAATCCTGCATTATCATGCAATCGTAAGTCACGGCGGAACCAGAAAATATTTACAGAAGGTTTCATTAAAATGAAAAAACAAAGTCAGTTATCAATTGTTTGCACAAACTGCCTATATATTTCTACAACCCGTTTATTTGTATAAGAGGCATTTCTAAATTGCTTTACCCAACGGATACCTTTTATCGAATTGGTCAAAAAAACCTCTTCTGCATTTATTAAATCATCTATTGAAACCGAAGTTTCTTCAACACTCCATCCCTTATGGCTCATTGAAGTAAGCAGATATCTCCGCATCACCCCGTCAATGCATCCTTCATTAAGTGATGGAGTAATGATCGTTTCATTTTTTATGAGAAAAAGATTGGCTATTGTAGAATCAGCAATATGACCATTTGTGTTTAGTACAAGGCAATCATTCAGCTTCTGTTCTTTGGCAAATAGTGCTGCCAAAGAGTATGGTTGAAAATTTGCCGATTTTAAATTTGAAAATTTATCGCAGCTTTTATAAGCATCGGGATATATATCAATTATTAGCCCATTTTCATTCAGTTTATTTTCTACAGCATGTAAAGGCCAGCATTCAATAATATATTCCAGGCTTTTGTTTCCATCATACAAACCTCCATTTCCACGAAAAACCGATAAGCGAATCCTTGCTGATTGGCTACAATTATTTTTTTTACATAAATAAAGAATTTCCTCTTCCAGCTTTTTTGGAGTAAATAATGAAGGGATTTCAAATTGAAGTACCGCCAATCCTGAAAATAATCTTTCAAAATGAAGGCTGGCGAGCAAGATATCACCATTACTTACTTTTATTGTTTCAAACAAGCCATCTCCATACCGGTAACCCCTATTGGCAGCCAGTAACACAGGCTTAGCCTCTTCCACAATTTTCCCATTGAAAGAAATATAACTCATTCTTTCAAAGTAAAATAAAAAAAACCATCCCGCCTATTGCGGGATGGCTCAATATACTTGCCATGAAATATTATGCCTGTTCTACCAATCCGGCTTTTACTGCATACATTACCAGGCCGGCCATTGATTTGGTACCTGTTTTTGTTTTCAGTTTGTCACGGATAGCTTCCACTGTTCTGGGACTCAGGTCAACTATATCTGCAATTTCTTTAGTGCTTTTCTCATCACACATCAGTTTCAGGATCGTAATTTCCTTATCTGTTAATTGCACATCCTGCGGCATGGATGATTCGTTGGTACGTTTTGTCCTTAAACCACTCAGCAATGCTTTATTGGTAAGTTCATTAAAATAAAAATCATTTTCATACACCCCTCTTACAGCTTCATAGATCATATCTGACCCTGACTCTTTTGTAAGATAAGAGTTGGCACCTATTTCCATCATTTTGGAAATCACTGAATGATCATTATGCATAGACAGCATAATTACCTTCACATTCGGATACAACTTTTTGATTTCTGGTAAAGTGGTCAGGCCATCCATGATGGGCATCTGGATATCAAGTAAAACCACATCGGGCTGAATGTGACGTAACAGGTTTAATAACTGCATACCGTTTTCAGCTTCAGCTACCATCTGTATATCCTTACGGGCAGAAAGTGAGGTCTTTACACCAGTGCGGAAAAGGGCATGGTCATCAGCAATGGCTACTTTAACTACTGTGTTTGTGTCGGGGTTTTTCATAATTGGATTATTATTAATAAAATAATTAACAGTAAAAATTCTTGATGCAAGTTGTGAAAATCCTGTTATATATACCATAGTGAATGTACCTGATTTAAAAATTGCGGAAAATACCGGATTACAGGTAACGGTACGAAAGTTTACGAATCGCCAATGAAATTATACGATACTGACAGTAAATACCATAAGATGCAAATAGGGCAGTTATGCTCTTGTTAACATATACTTGTGCATATATTTTTGCTTCAGAAAGTTGATTGATACAGATGATCTGTTTTACATCCGTTCAATGTCCAAACCGTCCAGAAAAAATTAATACCAGTTCCCTTGAAAAACCAACCCGATCTTCTATCGGGAACACTTCACTGACGATCAACTTTCTCTCTTTTCTTCCGGAGCTAAGCAGGGAAGATGAAAAAATTGAAACCCGTTTTTACAGATCCAAAACCTATTGAAAAAACTAACCATTAAACCATTAAGCTTTGTCTCTGTGAAACTAACTGAATAAATATCTTTTTCTTTTCATAACAGTAACGTAAGCCCCGGTCCTCATAACGCCGGGGTTTTTTATTTGCCCAAGAAAAGAGGTGATTACTTTTTTTCTGCAATAAGATAAGCCCTTGGCTCGCCTAGTGAAAACTTCTTTCTGCCGGGGATACTGTACACTTCTGTGAAAGTTAATCCGGCTTCCTGAAGCATGACTTCCATTTCATTGATGGAGTAGATATAATCAATGCCGGTTTTGGTTTCTTCTTTACCATCAGGAGCAATGATGATACTTTCCGTTTCTATACGGGTTGGGTGAAAAAGAATCTTTGACTCTGTCAGGAATTTCAGTTCGCCAACATAGCTCCAGGATCTGTCTTTGAAATTTTTAAACGAAATCTCGGCGATTGACCAGCTATTGATGAGGAGTTTACCACCCTGCTTTAAAGAAGCAGCAACGGTGGTCAATAATTTTATGGCGTCAGCTTTGTCAAAAAAATTAAAACTATTACCCATGCACAGGGCGAGGTCAAAGACAGTAGCAGGCTGATAGTTTATTACATCTGCCTTTACGGCATTCACTTTCACATTCTCAGCCTCAGCCGCTTTCTTTATATCATCTATATAATGTGCAAGATTATCAACAGCGGTTACTTCAAGTCCTTTTTTGGCCAGGCCTATAGCATGGCGTCCATACCCACACATCAGGTCTAATACTTTCTGACCGGCTTCCAAATTAAAATATGGAACCATAAACTCGACTTCCTTTACCGTCAGTTCATCAGGAATAATTGTTCTCCAGATATCCTTGTAATGCCCGTCAAAAAAACTATCGTTGATATTTGCCATGCCTGATTTTTAAGAAACTCTATTAAAGATGAATGTCCCGGTTTATTCCAATAATTTATTCCGCATGGCATACATTACCAGGCCGGCAATAGTTTTGGAACCCACTTTCTGTTTCATATTCTGCCGGATGGTTTCTATAGTGCGGGGACTTAAAAAAACTTCTTTAGAAATTTCTTCAGTGGTCTTATCATCTGCAATCAGTTTCAATATCCTGATCTCTTTTTCAGAAAATTTTACCGGGTTGGGATAAAACTGCCTCACCGTTTTTTTATGCTGCAGTTTCAGCAGCACCGCTTTGTTCACCAGTTCATTGAAATAAAAATCATCATTCATGCAGGTGAGGATGGCCTGGTAAATTTCTTCCGGGTCGGTTGTCTTGGTCAGGTAAGCATTGGCTCCCATCTCCATCATCTTGGTAATCATTTCCTGGTCATCATACATAGTGAGTACGATGATCTTTAATGATTCATATTCCTTTCGTATCAGGCTGATGGCATTGATGCCGTCCACTTCGGGCATACGGATGTCCATCAAAATTACATCAGGAAGTTTGAGCTGGAGTTTATGCTGGAGGTCTTTGCCGTCTTCGGCTTCCCAGAGTATTTTCAGGTACTCTTTATCTTTCAGTGCCATGCGGATGCCATCACGAAATATCTTGTGATCATCAGCAATGGCCACTTTAATTTGTTGCTGGGTGGACATAGATTATTGAGTTGCAGTTAATTTAATAGGTTTTGGACGAGAGTAAAAGTACGCAATTTTAGTAAATTCCACATTTTTCTTA
>CAYVSH010000107.1:0-10746 GCA_964453625.1 uncultured Chitinophaga sp. | reverse complement strand
TCGCTATAGAGTTGTAAATAGTCTGTTAAATCTCCATCTGGATTATACTGTAACGTTTTCTTTCCCCGCACTTTAGAAAATTCTTCTACTAGCTTTTTCTCTATTTTATCTGCACCAAATGTAATAGCATCAGCATATGTGGCACCACCACGGAACATGGCTGTGTTGTTAGCATCTTTAAAAGGCTCCAGGTCTTTATCTTTTAGTGAAGCATGTATGAGGGCCTCCTTTAAGAATGAAGAACCAAGCTTTTCTTTGAAAGTATTCTGTCCGATAGTAAAAACGATTTTGCTATGGGCAAATACTGGTTCCTTTTTATATACTGTTTTCAGATAGGCTGGTATCAATCCTGTCATCCAGCCGCTACAATGGATAATATCCGGAGGCCAGCCAAACTTTTTCACTGTTTCCAGAGCCCCTTTACAATAAAAAATTGTTCTCAACCCATTATCATCATACCATTTTTCATTTTCATCATGAAAATGAAATTTTCTTTTGAACAATTCTTCATTATCCAGGAAATAAACCTGTAAACGGGCACTTGGCAATGATGCTACTTTGATCTGCAGTGGAATATCGTCATTGTCTACTGAAACATTAATGCCTGACAACCTTACCACTTCATGCAAACGATGCCTTCTTTCATTAATAGTACCAAAGCGGGGCATAATGCACCTTACTTCAAAATTGTTATCATTGGCCTTGATCGCTAATTTATTGACCGTTTCTGAGAATTCTGTCAACTCCAAATATGGAGACATTTCGTTGGCGATAAATAAAATTCTTTTCTTTGCTGACATTGACGTCTCGTTTATTTTTAGATCGCTTTTGTAAAAGGTGGCAAAGGTAGCCTTTTTAAGCTGAAATGAGACCTAGATGTTAAATAATCACCTTGAATCAATCCCACAGATGATTTTATTTAAAAAAACAAGTGATCTTTCTAATTATATTGACTTTCAGCGAAAAAAAGGAAAGAAAATAGGTTTTGTGCCCACTATGGGTGCCTTACATGCTGGTCATATTTCTTTAATCCAGTCTGCCAGAAAAGATAATGATCTTGTTGTTTCTAGCATTTTTGTAAACCCTACCCAGTTCAATAACCCTGATGATTTTGCAAAATATCCCATCACAATTGAAAAGGATATAACCATGTTGGAGGCTAATGGCTGCGATCTTTTGCTGCTACCTTCTGTGGAAGAAATATATTCTGCCGGAACCGGCCAAAAGAAAAAATACGAGTTGGGATTTCTTGAAACAATTCTTGAAGGGAAATTCAGGCCGGGACATTACCAGGGGGTGAGTATGGTGGTCCACCGCCTGCTGGAAATAGTACATCCTGATATATTATATCTTGGTCAAAAGGATTTTCAACAATGTAAGGTCATTCAAAAATTGCTTGAGTTAACAGGATTATCCAAGAAAATAAAAATAAGTATCTGTCCCACTCTACGGGAAACTGACGGACTTGCTATGAGTAGCCGGAATATGAGATTGTCTGAAGAAGAACGGAGAAAAGCTTCCACTATTTATCAATGTCTGTCTTTCATTAATGAGAACCAACAACACAATTCACCATATGAATTAAAAAAACTTGCTGTTAAAAAACTAGAATTCGCCGGTTTTAAAGTAGATTATGTTGAAATAGCAGATGCAGATAACCTTTCACCAATTATTGACTGGAAAGAAAACCCAAAACCAATCGCCCTGGTTGCAGCTTATTTAAATGAGATCAGGTTGATTGACAACATGCTTCTAAAATAAACTTCTTCAGTATTACTTTTTTACTACTTAAAGTTTTCAATTATAAAATATGGTAATTGGGTGCTATTTTCGGTTATCATGAGTAAAAGGCTCAAAACCATATTGCAGTATTGTTTTTTTCTTGGACTGGGCCTTTTCCTCGTTTGGTGGTCTATAAAGGATTTAACGGCTGAAGATAAATCTCATATTAAGTCAGCATTAAATACAGCACGGTACTGGTTGCTTATTCCAGTGTTTGCTTTGTTATTATTCAGCCATTATATAAGGGCAATTCGATGGAGGTTATTGATTGAACCATTAGGTTACAAACCTTCAAAAGCAAATACCTTTTTCGCCGTTATGATTGGTTACCTGGCTAACCAGGCTGTACCACGCCTTGGTGAAGTATTAAAATGTACAGTGCTGGCACGATACGAGAAAATACCCGCAGATAAGCTTATTGGTACTATCATACTGGAAAGAATTATTGATGCATTGACCTTGCTAGTGGTATTTGCAATAACACTGTTAATACAACCGCAGCTTTATACACAACTACTGGAAACTTTTTTCAGTTCACAACAGCCAACAGAAAATAAAAAGCTTGCAGGTTGGGTTATAGGTTTGATTGTGTTTGGTGTTTTGCTGGTCGCATTAATAATATGGATGGTGAAAAAGAAAAAGAAGATCAGTGATCTAACTATTCTTTTTAAAAGGATCACAAAAAGTATTATACAGGGAGTTAGTTCTATCAAAGATCTTCGCAAAAGAAAGCAGTTTGTATTGCTGACTGTTATTTTATGGACTATCTATCTGATGGGCGGTTATATTGGCTTTTTTGCCTTGCAGGAAACCGAGCAATATGGAATTAAAGAAGCATTTACAGTATTATCGGCAGGCAGTATAGGAATGATAGCAACTCCTGGTGGTATTGGTGCATACGCATGGCTTATTCAGCAAACTATGTTACTATATGGTTTAAATTCGGGTATAGCACTTGCGTTTGGATGGATATTATGGCTTGCACAAACAGCAGTAATACTCATCGGTGGATTAATTAGCTTTGTAGCGATTCCTTATTATAATAAAAGAAAATTCCTTGAAAAGAGCTGACCTTATAACCACGAAAATATTCCTGCTACCGCAACTCTGTCAAAAAATAAAACAATGGAGATTGCTGAATAAAAAAATTGCCTTTACAAATGGTGTGTTTGATATTCTTCACCATGGCCATATCTTTTCACTTTCTGAAGCAGCCAAAGAAGCAGATTATCTTATTGTAGGTTTAAATGCAGATGTGTCTGTGAAAAGATTAAAGGGGGAAACAAGACCCGTTAACCAGCAGGATTCAAGGGCTTTGGTGCTTGCCTCTTTGCTGATGGTAGATGCAGTTGTATTGTTTGAGGAAGATACACCCCTGGAACTGATAAAAGCTATTATGCCTGATGTGTTAATAAAAGGCGGTGACTATACTGTTGAACAAATAGCTGGTGCAAAAGAAGTGATAGCGAATGGTGGCCGGGTTGTAATAAATCCAATACTGGATGGTTTTTCCACCACTGGTATTATTGATTCGTTTAGTAACAAGGAATAAAACGTTTAAAATTTTTCTATGGCCCACAACGACAAACGAAAACTAATTGCAAGAGATATAAGTTGGCTTTCATTCAATGCAAGGGTGCTACAGGAAGCGGCTGATTCGACTGTTCCGCTTCGGGAAAGAATACGTTTTCTTGGAATATTTTCAAATAACATGGATGAATTTTTCCGGGTAAGGGTAGCCACTCTTCGCAGGATGATCCAGTTAGGCAGTAAAGCAAAGATGCACCTGGAAAATAACCCACAGCAGATCATTGATGAGATACAAATGACAGTGCTGAACCAGCAAGGTGAATTTAACAGGATATGGGAGGATGTGATGAAGCAGATGAATGAACAAAAAATTTTCTTACGGACTGAAAAAGAATTAAATGCCGAACAGCAAACTTTTGTCAGAAATTATTTTGAGGAAGAAGTCAGTTCAGATGTAATTCCACTGATGATCGAGAATATTGCTGAATTTCCTGCGCTGAGGGATAAATCGATTTACCTGGCTGTAGTAATGTGGAAAAAGGAAAGTGCATTAAAAAGAAAATATGCGTTGATAGAGATCCCAAGCCGTTCATTAGGACGGTTTACTATTTTGCCTTCATCAAAACCTGATGAACATCATATCATATTGCTGGAAGATGTCATTCGTTTCAACTTGCCGGATATATTTACCTATTTCGGATATGATCAATACCAGTCGCATATTTTTAAAGTGACAAGGGATGCTGAAATTGATATTGATGAAGATGTATCTACTTCCATTATCCAAAAACTTGAAAAAGGAATAAAGAACAGGAAGAAAGGGAAACCTGTAAGATTTGTTTATGACAGGGAGATGGATCCGGGATTACTGGAATACCTTATTCGTCGTTTAAATCTTTCGAAAAGAGATAACCTGATACCAGGTGGAAGGATTCACAACTTTCGTCACTTTATGGATTTTCCTGACCAGGTTTTCAAAGAAAAAAGAATCCGTAAAAAGCCATTTGATCATCCAATGCTTACAGAACACAGGGTTTCGGATGTTATCCTGCAAAAAGATGTAATGTTGCATTTCCCCTATCATTCATTTGTTCCACTAATAGATCTGTTAAGAGAAGCTGCGTTTGATCCTGATGTAACAACCATTAAAATCACTTGTTATCGTCTGGCAAGCCAATCTAAAATTATTAATGCTCTTATCAATGCCATGAGAAATGGTAAAGAGGTTATAGTGATGCTGGAATTAAGGGCAAGATTTGAAGAAGAAGCAAATATAGAGTGGAAGAACAGATTAGAAGAAGAAGGTGCTAAAGTGTTGATAGAAATACCTGACCTAAAGGTCCACTCTAAGATATGCATGATAAAAAAGAAGACGAAGGATAATAATTTTATTCTTTATGGTTTTGTTAGTACTGGCAACCTGAACGAAAAAACATCAAGAGTATATGGCGATCACTGTTTGTTGACAGCCAATCAAAAAATTATGGCTGACATCAACAGGATATTTAATTTCCTTGAACAACCAAAAACTGGTCTTCATTTCTTGCGGGACTGTAAGGTGATCGTACCAAGTCCGATATTTGTAAAAAGGGAAATGATTAAATTAATTGATGAAGAAATTAAGCAGGCGAAGAAGAAAAAACCGTCAGGGATTACTTTAAAAATGAACTCCCTTTCGGATGAAGAGATGATATTAAAACTTTATGAAGCTGCCAGGGCTGGTGTTCAAATTAAATTGATTATACGAGGTATTTTCTGCATGTTATCAGAAAATAAAAAATATGAACAACCGGTAAGAGCTATCAGCATTGTTGATGAATATTTAGAACATGCGAGAGTATGGGTTTTTCACAACAGGGGTAAAGAAAAAGTTTATATATCTTCGGCAGATTGGATGACAAGAAATCTTGAACATCGTGTAGAGGCAACCTGTCCTATCTGGAATCAGGAAATAAAAAAAGAATTGATTGATATTCTTGATATACAGCTTCAGGACAATGTGAAAGCAAGATGGCTCGATAATGAACTGAGCAATGAATATGTGCAAACACAAAAAAAGAAAATCCGATCGCAGGTAGAAACTTATAATTACCTGTATAATAAATCAAAGATTCGACGTGAGACTGGCAGCAATTGATATTGGAAGTAACGCAGCAAGACTACTGATCACAGATGTTATTTCAGGCCCGCAAGGCACAAAAGAATTTATAAAAGTGGTTCTAGTAAGGGTTCCCTTACGCCTTGGCTTTGATGTTTTTGATAAAGGTGAAATTTCTCCTGCCAAATCCGAAAAGATCATTAAAACATTAAAGTCATATCAGCTTCTGCTTGATGTGTATGATGTAAAACATTTTAAGGCTTGTGCTACTTCGGCTATGCGGGATGCTACTAATGCTAAGGAAATTATCAAGAAAGTAAAAGCGGAAACCGGAATTGAAATTAATATCATAAGCGGACAGGAAGAAGCCTCATTCATTTACGAAAACCATATTGCCGAAAATATGGATGATGAACAATCCTATTTGTATATTGATGTAGGTGGCGGGAGCACAGAACTTACATTTTTCAGTGATAACAAACTAGTGTTTAAAGAATCGTTCAATATTGGTACGATCCGGTTGTTGAAAAACCAGGTAACGGAAGCCACTTGGGACGAAATGAAGGAATTTATCACAAAAAAAACAAAGGGCTATCATCATGTAACTGCAATTGGTTCAGGTGGAAATATCAATAAAATATTTTCTATTTCGAAAAAGAAAGAAGGCAAACCGCTGGCATTAGAATTACTAAGGGATTACTATAAAGAATTCTCCAATCTTTCACTTTCGCAAAGGATTAGCATGTATAAACTTAGGGAAGACCGGGCGGATGTGATTGTTCCGGCATTACTCATTTATATTAATGTAATGCGCTGGGCTGATGCTGACGAGATATTTGTACCGAAAATCGGTTTGGCCGATGGTCTCATACAAAATATTTATGAGGAAGTAAGGATAAAGAATATAGAGATATAATTTGTCTTAATAAGTTCTATTTTTTTCTGTTTGGTTTTAATTGTCAAACTTTACGACATCTTTAATAAATTAATACTAATGTCTGTCAATAAGGAAATTAAAAAAGTTACAACACATACTTTGCAAAAGATGAAAGAATCTGGCGAAAAGATAAGTATGCTTACAGCCTATGATTATTCTTTTGCCAAACTTATTGATAGTGCCGGAATTGATGTGATATTGGTTGGTGATTCGGCATCTAATGTAATGGCTGGCCACGAAACAACATTGCCTATTACACTAGATCAGATGATCTATCATGCATCATCTGTTATCCGTGGCATTAATCGTTGTCTGGTGGTTGTAGATCTTCCATTCGGTTCTTATCAGTCAAACTCAGATATTGCACTTGCTTCTGCTATCCGCATCATGAAGGAAACAGGCGGACACTCAATAAAGCTGGAAGGTGGAGAAGAAGTAGTTGATTCAGTAAAAAAAATAGTTTCTGCAGGAATACCGGTAATGGGACATTTGGGACTAACACCACAGTCCATTTATAAGTTTGGAACTTACACAGTAAGGGCAAAAGAAGAAGAAGAAGCAAATAAATTAAGAAGAGATGTAAAATTGCTTGAGGAGGCAGGTTGTTTTGCCGTCGTATTGGAAAAAATTCCAGCGGTGCTTGCCAAAGAAGTATCTCAAAGTATTTCAATTCCTACTATTGGTATTGGCGCCGGTAGTGATTGCGATGGCCAGGTATTGGTGATGCATGATATGCTTGGTATAAATACCGAATTTAAACCCCGTTTTCTTCGTCAATATTTAAATATATATGAACAAGCTACATCTGCCGTTCAGCAATATATAAAAGATGTAAAGTCTAATGATTTTCCCAATGAATCTGAACAATACTGATTGTCAGCATCCTGTCATTCCTGTATAAAATTCGATTGACTTGTCTTTCTACACTTATTTTTGCGGCCAAAAAAAACTGCATGAAATTCAGAAGTTGTGTTGTCATTACATCTTTATTAATAATCACATCAGGCCAGGTAAGGGCACAGGAAAAAGATATTGCGTTAAGTAATGTTACTGTTACAGCAAGTTTACTGGAACAAGAGCAAAAAGAAACAGGAAGAAATATTACAACTATCAAAGGAGAAAAATTTACCTCGCTTCCGGTTAATTCAGTTGATGAACTATTACGATTCCTTCCCGGAGTTGAAGTACAACAAAGAGGACCACAGGGTTCGCAAAGCAACATTATCCTCCGCGGCGGAACATTTCAGCAGGTATTGGTCATTATCGATGGTGTAAAGCTGAACGACCCGATTACCGGCCATTTCAATAGTTATATACCTATTCATCCTTCTGAAATAGAAAGGGTCGAGATTTTAAAAGGTGCTGCATCGGCTATTTATGGTTCTGAGGCAGTGGGTGGTGTTATCAATATCATCACTAAAACATTTTCTGCAAAAATTAAAGATGATACAAAATTCCATGCAAGTTTAACTGCCGGTGAAAATAAGCTGCTGAACGGTGCTTCTTACTTTAAATATGCCAGAAAACAATCTTCTTTTAGTGCTGCAGTAAAAACCAATAATGCAGATGGTGAACAACTAAGAGGTACAAAAGGTTTTTTTCATCTGACAACTGCTAACATTGCTTTTTCTCAAGAACTACACAGTAATTGGCGAATGACTGTCCGGGCAGCGGCTGATTTCAGGAAATTCAATGCTCAGAATTTTTATACAACTTTTGCAAGTGATACAGCTAACGAAAAAGTAAATTCCGTATGGAGTCAATTCAACCTTAATAAAAGAACAAAGAATGGATTTTTGAATTTTGATATAGCATATAAAAAACTGAGGGACCAATTCTGGTTCAGACCAACTTCTGTTCCGAATGATAATCGATCAAACCTATACACAGCACAGGTTTATTATAACTGGAATATTAATAAAGTACACAGTGTCACTTCAGGGGTGCAATTTCACCAACGAAAAATAAAATCAAACGACAGGGGAAATCATAGTATTGCTCATGCGGCTTTTTATACAATCTTTAGGCAAAATTTACCCGGCAATATTTATATACATGAAAGTTTGCGGCTTGACTGGGATGAAAGATATGGGGCAGTCCTGGTGCCACAGATCAATTTTGCATGGTCACCTTCTAAACTTACAATCAGGGCATCAGCCGGTAAGTCAATCCGTGATGCTGATTTTACGGAGCGATTTAATAATTATAATAAAGAATTAGTTACCAGTGGTACAATTGGAAACCCTGATCTTGAAACTGAGCATTCCTGGAATTTTGAGGCCGGAGTAGATTATCAGTTCCAAAAAGGATTACAGCTACGATCAACAATGTTCTACAGGAATCATACGGGTTTGATTGACTGGGCTCCTACTCCATATAGCGAGATGCCAAGAAAGACGAATCTTATTCCAACCGGTAGTTATTCATTGGCTAAAAATATTGAATCTGTAAAAACAACAGGTGCAGAATTAGATATTATCTATTCAAAAAAAATAAACCAGCATAGTGAAATTAATATGATGGCTGGGTATACATGGCTGCATTCAAAGAATCAAGACAGCATCCCATCATTTTATATCTCATCACATGCAAAACATCTTTTCAATTTCAATGTCATTTATCAATACAAGTCATTTTTTGTTTCTACTGGCGGTTTGTATAAAAACAGAAATGAAAGAAAGGCTGTTTCAATCGGTGCTGCCATTACACCTTCCTATTTTATTTTGAATGGGAAACTTGGATATTTATTACCAAAACAAAAGGGGAAACTCTTTGTTCAGGCAGATAACATTTTTAATACTATATATAGCGACCTGCTTGGCTCAAAGATGCCGGGCAGATGGTTATCCGGCGGAATAGAAATAACTTTGTGATTCTTAAAAAAAGAATATGGATTTTTTAAAAACTCTTAAGATCGGAACAGATAACAAGGGAGTAAGTACTGGTACAAAATGGATTGATTCATCTGGAGAAATAATTAACTCCTTCTCCCCTGTTGATGGAAAAAAGATCGGGTCTGTACAGTCAGCAGATAAGAAAAGTTATGAATTGGTTGTAACAAAAGCAGAAGAAGCTTTTAAAGAATGGAGATTAAAACCAGCACCCCAAAGAGGTGAAATAATAAGACAAATAGGTGAAGCACTCAGAAAAAATAAAGAACCTTTGGGAAAGTTAGTTTCCTATGAAATGGGTAAAAGTTTACAGGAAGGTTTGGGTGAAGTGCAGGAAATGATTGACATCTGCGATTTTGCTGTTGGTCTTTCCCGTCAACTGCATGGGTTTACAATGCACAGTGAACGACCGGGTCACAGGATGTATGAACAGTATCATCCGCTTGGAATAGTTGGAATTATTTCTGCTTTTAATTTCCCGGTAGCCGTTTGGAGTTGGAATACAATGCTTGCCTGGGTTTGTGGTGATGTTTGTATCTGGAAACCTTCTGAAAAAACACCACTTTGCGGAATTGCCTGCCAGCACATCGTTGCAGAAGTCTTTGCAAAAAATAATGTACCAGAAGGTGTAAGTGGCCTGATCATTGGCGGCCGTGAAGTGGGTGAATGGATGGCAGCTGATATAAGGATCCCTTTAATATCAGCCACTGGTTCTACAAGAATGGGCAAAGCTGTTGGTGCAGCAGTTGGAGCAAGATTAGGTAAATCATTACTGGAGCTTGGTGGTAATAATGCTATTATAATATCCAAAGATGCAGATTTGGACATAGCAGTTTTAGGTTCATTATTTGGTGCAGTGGGTACAGCAGGTCAAAGATGCACAACAACAAGAAGGTTGATCATACATGAAGATATTTATGACAGTGTAAAAAATAATTTAGTGGCTGCGTATAAGCAACTAAAAATCGGAGACCCACTGGATCAGCAAAACCATGTTGGACCGTTAATTGATAAGGAGGCTGTAGCTATGTATCTTGATTCCATTGAAAAATGTAAGCAGGAAGGAGGAAATTTTATAGTAGAAGGAGGTGTATTGACAGGAGCAGGCTATGAAAGCGGATGCTATGTAAAACCATGTATTGCTGAAGCAAAACCGGGTTATAAGATCGTACAACACGAAACCTTCGCCCCAATATTGTATTTATTGAAATATAAAACAATTGATGAAGCTATTGCCATACAGAATGAAGTGCCACAAGGATTGTCTTCATCAATTATGACATTAAACCTTAGAGAGGCTGAGCAATTCCTGTCTCACGCAGGAAGTGATTGTGGTATTGCAAATGTGAACATTGGCACTTCAGGCGCAGAGATTGGTGGGGCTTTTGGAGGTGAAAAAGAAACAGGTGGTGGCCGTGAAAGTGGAAGCGATGCCTGGAAAGTATATATGCGCAGGCAGACGAATACCATCAATTACAGCAGCCAGTTGCCGCTGGCGCAGGGGATTA
>CAYVSH010000106.1:0-10783 GCA_964453625.1 uncultured Chitinophaga sp. | reverse complement strand
TCGAATGGCTGCCCGTACAGATAATTTTACAAGTCCTGATTATTTTGGTGTTGATGAATTACTGACAGAAGAACATAAACTCATCCGTGAGACTGTTCGCAGTTATGTAAAAAAAGAAATCTCTCCAATCATAGAAGAGTATGCACAGAAAGCAGAGTTCCCAGAACACATCGTTAAGCAGTTAGGGGACTTAGGTTGTTTTGGACCAACTGTTCCTACTGAATATGGCGGTGGCGGATTAGACTATATTTCTTATGGGTTAATGATGCAGGAACTGGAGAGAGGTGACAGCGGTGTTCGTTCTACGGCTTCAGTGCAAGGATCATTGGTAATGTTTCCTATTTATCAATATGGAAGCGAAGAACAGCGAAAGAAATATTTACCAAAGCTGGCAAGTGGTGAATGGCTGGGTTGCTTTGGTTTAACAGAACCCAATCATGGAAGTGACCCTTCAAGTATGCTAACCAATTTTAAAGATGCTGGTGATCATGTCATTTTAAATGGGGCTAAAATGTGGATTAGCAATGCGCCGTTCTCACAGGTAGCAGTTGTTTGGGCAAAAGATGAAGCAGGTGTTGTACATGGCTTAATTGTAGAAAGAGGTATGGAAGGATTTTCAACTCCAACTACACATGGTAAATGGAGTTTACGGGCATCAGCAACCGGTGAGTTGGTTTTCGATAATGTAAAAGTTCCGAAAGAAAATATTTTTCCGAATGTAAAAGGATTGAAAGGGCCGTTAGGTTGTTTAACAAAAGCAAGATATGGTATAGCCTGGGGTGCAATCGGTGCTGCCATGGATTGTTATGATACTGCTTTGCGTTATTCAAAGGAGAGAGAACAATTTGGAAAACCCATTGGCGGTTTTCAGCTGCAGCAAAAGAAACTGGCTGAAATGGTAACAGAAATCACCAAGGCACAATTATTGAACTGGCGGTTGGGTGTATTAATGAATGAAGGAAAAGTTACACCGCAACAAGTAAGCATGGCCAAAAGAAATGCTTGTGAGGTGGCGACAAATATTTGTCGTGATGCAAGACAGATGTTAGGCGGAATGGGCATCACTGGTGAATATCCGGTAATGCGGCACATGATGAACCTGGAAAGTGTGATCACTTATGAGGGCACACATGATATTCATTTGCTGATAACAGGTATGGATGTGACAGGGTATAATGCATTTAAATAAAAGTCGACAAGTTAGTAAGTCTGAAAGTCGGAAAGAGATTTCTGATAATTGTAAAAATCTTTCGGTCTTACGGTCTTTCTTACTTTAGGACTAAATATGAAAATATTTCTCATAGGATTCATGGGTTCCGGTAAGACACATTGGGGCCGTTTACTGAGCGAAAAACTTGGTCTGCGTTTTTTTGACCTGGATGAACACATATCGGAACAAGCAGATAAATCAATTACAGAAATATTTACAACAGAAGGGGAAGAGCAGTTTCGTTTGCAGGAAAAAGAGGCCATGCATATCATAACTGAAAGTCATGACAATTTTGTAATGGCAACCGGAGGTGGTGCCCCTTGTTACTTTAATAATATTGAGTATATGAATCAGTCAGGTATTACTGTTTGGTTAAATACTCCATTACATATTATTTTTAAGAGACTGGTCAAAGAAAAGGAAAAACGTCCGTTGATTAAGGAACTTACTGATGAGCAACTGGATTCCTACATCAGTAAGAAATTTGCTGATAGAAGAATTTATTATGAGCAGGCTAATATCATTGCTGAAGAAGATGAACCAGAGTTTTTAGATAAAATAATTCAACAGGTTTTTCATGCATAAAAATTTTTTAACAAGTGCAGCCTTCTTTGGCGGGTTGGCAGTTGCTCTAGGTGCTTTTGGTGCACATGGATTAGAAAAGATCACCAGCGATGAAAAAATTTTACATAGTTTCCAAACTGGTGTGCAATACCAGTTCTATCATGCAATCGCTTTATTTGGGATTGGAATTTTGTCAGACAGAATAAAAAACAACTGGCTCACTTGGGCAGGTAATTGCTTCATTACAGGTATAATTTTATTTTCCGGGTCATTATACCTGCTTACCTTTCTAAAAATAGAAGAAAGTAATGGGTTAAAAATAGTAGGACCAGTTACACCTCTTGGCGGTGTGTTTTTTATCCTTGGCTGGATATTTTTGCTGGTAGCAATTTTAAAGAATAAATGATTACAGCGGCAATTCAAGAGTGGTACGGGTGCCATTTTCGTTTTCTATGATGAATGATCCGCCAATACTTTCCATTCTTCTTTTCATATTGTTAAGCCCGTTGCCAAACTGCCGGATATTATTGATGTCAATTCCTTTGCCATTATCAGTAACGATTATTTTAAGGCTTTGATTGGTTTCAATTTTGATACTTACAGAAGTTGCTTCAGCATGTTTTAATACATTGTTCAATGTCTCCTTAAGAGAAAGAAAAATATTTCTTCTTTTATCACCACTCAGTTCTTTATCAGGGATCAGTTCAGGAATATTTACAGAACAATTCACAGGGGTACTCTCGAAATATTCAAGTGCATAAATCCGGATATAAGAAAGAAGGTTGTCCAACGTGTCATTTCCGCTGTTCATACTCCAGATGATCGCATTCATCTTATTCAATACATCATCAGCAGAGGAAGATATCTTATCAATTTCAACCGGTGTGTTCTCTTTCATCTTGTTTCTGGCTATTTCACTCATCAGCCGGATTGCCGTCATACCTGAACCAAGCTCATCATGCATGTCTGCAGAGATACGTTCCCGTTCTGCCTGCTGTGCTTTGTAAACAGCAATCTCTTTTTCATATTCCTTGAGTTTGTTCAATGCTTTAAGGCTTTCTCTTTCTTTTGTCTGTTCTATCAGGCGTTTATTATTTTTATGATTTAACGCTGTAAGGAAAAAAACAAGCTCAAGAAACAAGCCAATTTCGTAATAGAATAAAGAAGAACTTAATATGCCATCTATATTCTTGAAAAGAATTTCCTTAATCACAGCCACAAATGAAATAACAGAAAATAACAGCAGGAAGAAATTTCCCCAGAACAAATAGCGAAGGAGCTTGTCTTTCCAATGTTTAAGACTATAAAGTAGGAAGATTACGATCATTATCAGCAAGAATATCTTGGTGTAATTCTCTATCATATTCTCAACAACAAAATTGTCAGTCAGGAAATGTAAATAGGAATAACCTATAATGGAAGCGACCAGGATAATAACCCCTAAGTTGTATAATTTGTACAGAAAAGAATACTTCTTTTTTGTTTCAAGAAATATCTTCATGAATATCATATAGAATATTATCCCGGTACATTGTAAAATAAAATCAAGATAACTTTCCTGGAAATAGCTAGCCCGGGTCATCCTGAAATCAAAAAGGGCCTTAATGAACAGCATGGCGCCGAGAAATAGAGCATAGCCAGAGTAGTACAAGAATTCTGGATTGGCGCCTTGGAAAAAATTGGCAATGGAAAAAAGGATCATCATCAGCAATAGTCCGCAAAAAACATACGTAACAAGGTTGTCGTCTTCATGTTTGCTCCGCAGGTCAGCCATAAAGGAGCTGATGTGTTTTTTATTGATCAGCCTTGGCCGGATGGTATTGATATAAGTTTTTAGAAATCTCAGTTCTGCAATAATGGTGGCTGAATCAAATGCCGGTAAAGTAATGCCTCGATAACCGAGACTATCCGGGTTTTGGGGAAGGTCAACCGGTATGGGTTGCAGTGAATTATTTTCAATTTTATAAAGGTCTATTTGTTGATAATAAAACCCCGGAAAAAAATAAACAGTAACAGATGAGTCTGCAGAATTATGAACATTGAACCGTAGTAATATTTTCTTTGTCACATAATTATTAGGTACAGTACCGTTGTGTTGCAAACCAGGCCGGAATTTAAAATCCTCAGCCTTTGCACCAGCTTTTATATCCTTTGTTGTATAAACACTACTTACATATTTAGATATAGCCTCTCCCACTTCAATTTTGCTGATATCGGTGTAAGTATACTGTAGACTGTCCTGTGCATTGCAAATGGAAGTCTCTAGTGCAAAAAGAAAAAACAATAAAAATGGAAGAAGTACTCCTTGTTTAAACATGCAGTAGTTTGGCTTATTTTTCAAATGTAATACTAAGGTTTTGTATGTCGTAGTTTTGGACATACCACTTTCAGGTAAAAATTTCAACCGGAAAACCGGATATAGTATCTTTGCTGCCATGGCTAATAAGCTGAAAAAGAAAGTAAAAAATAGTCCTGAGAAAAAACCCGCCAAATCTGATGTAAAACCTTTCCGGCCGGAAAAAGAGGAGTCTATTGATCTCAAGGCCCTCGCCAAAGATGAAAGGACATGGAAGATTATTGGCACCGTTTCTTTATTGGTTGCTGTTTTTCTCTTTATTTCATTCATTTCATACCTGTTTACCTGGAAGGAGGACCAGGCAATTGCCCGACAGGGATTGTCAGCATTACTGGATAATGATAAACAGGTTGCTAATCTCCTTGGAAGATTTGGAGCTGTGATCTCTTATTTTTTTATTTTCAAAGCATTCGGCCTTGCTTCATTTCTTATTTGCACATTCTTTTTTGTAGTAGGGGTCAATCTGTTGTTCCGCAGCCGTGTCTTTTCTATCTGGCGAAACCTGAAATATGTTACACTCGGGTTATTAGTACTATCTGTTTCGTTATCATTTGTATTTACAAATAGTGATTTTGCATTTGGTGGCGGTGTTGGGAATATGATCAATGCAAAATTAACAGGTGCATTGGGTGCTGTAGGTACAGGTGCAGTATTATTATTGCTTGCTGTTGGATATTTCATCTGGCAGTTTAACCCGGTATTTAAATTGCCAGCAACCAGACAAGCCGAAACTGAAGAACCCGAAATGGAGAATGAACCGGATGTGGTTCTGCCTGTATCAGAAGCTAAATCTATAAATGATCTGTACAGTGAAAATGCAAATAGTGGAAAAAAGGGAAATACAATTCTTGCAGATGGCGGAATGCAAATAAACTTTCCTGACGAAGACCCGAAGCATGATCTTAAAATAATTGAGAAAGAAGAAGAGGAGGAGTTGCCTGAGATAAATCAGGAACAGCCTTCTGTTGAGAATGAGATTGTAAATGATATTTTGCATAAGCATGAATTTGATATGGTTGACGAGACAATCGAGGAAGAAATAATTCCACCGGTGAAAGAAAAGGCTGTTGCAAAGAAAACTGATGATCCGCTTGAGCTTGAAATAAAGGCTATGCCGGAGAAAATTGAAGAGGAGGAAACAACAGTTCCTGAAAATCTGCCACCGTATGAACCAACGCTTGACTTGCGGGACTATAAATACCCGACACTGACATTGCTGGAAGCACATGGCAGTGAAAAAATTATCCAGGATACAAATGAACTACAGAATAATAAGAACCAGATTATCGAAACACTCAGAAATTATTCAATCGAGATACAAAAAATAAGTGCAACGGTTGGTCCAACAGTTACCCTATACGAAATAGTACCGGCTCCCGGCGTAAGAATATCCAAGATCAAGAACCTGGAAGATGATATAGCACTTAGCCTTGCGGCCTTGGGCATCCGGATCATTGCACCTATTCCGGGAAAAGGAACTATTGGTATAGAAGTACCAAATGTAAGAAAGACGGTGGTTAGTATGAAGTCATTGCTTTCCTCAGAAAAATTCCAGCATAATAATTATAGTCTCCCAATCGCTATCGGTAAAACGATTGACAACGAAAAATTCATCGTTGATCTAACCTCAATGCCTCACTTGCTGATGGCGGGTGCTACCGGACAAGGTAAGTCTGTAGGATTAAATGCAATACTTGTTTCTCTGTTATACAAAAAGCATCCGTCCCATCTCAAACTGGTATTGATCGATCCGAAAAAAGTGGAGTTGAGTATTTACCGGCATATCGAAAAACATTTTTTGGCCAAGTTGCCCGGTGAAGAAGATGCCATCATTACTGATACAAAGAAAGTAGTGCATACTTTGAATGCACTTTGTATTGAAATGGATAACCGGTATGATCTGTTGAAAGAGGCGAGTGCAAGGAATATTAAAGAGTATAATGAGAAATTCATCAAGCGGAAATTAAATCCACAAAAAGGGCATCAGTATCTTCCATTCATTGTGTTGGTTATAGATGAATTTGCAGACCTTATCATGACTGCTGGTAAGGAAATTGAAATGCCAATTGCCAGGTTGGCACAGTTGGCAAGGGCCGTAGGTATCCATCTGATCATTGCAACACAACGTCCATCAGTAAATATTATTACAGGAACCATCAAAGCAAATTTCCCTTCCCGTATCGCTTTTAAAGTTTCATCTAAAATAGACTCCAGAACAATTTTGGATACAGGCGGTGCCGAACAATTGATCGGTAAAGGTGATATGCTTATTTCACACCACGGAGAATTAACCCGTCTGCAATGTGCATTTGTGGATACTCCGGAAGTGGAAGAAGTAGTGGAATTTATCGGTAACCAGAGGGGCTATCCACAGGCATTTTTATTACCTGAGTATGTTGATGAAAAAGAGTTGGAAGGAAAAGATTTTGACCTGGCAGACAGAGATTCTCTTTTTGGTGACGCTGCAAGATTGATTGTCCAAAACCAGATAGGATCCACATCATTATTACAAAGAAGAATGAAGCTGGGTTACAACCGTGCCGGCCGTTTAATGGACCAGTTGGAAGCAGCCGGCATTGTCGGTCCTAACCAGGGAAGCAAGGCAAGGGATGTATTGATAAAAACGGAGATGGAACTGCAGCAACATTTAGATGCAATTGGATAATGCGTTAGAAGGTTGTTAAGAAAATCCATTGATTTGCAACCCGGTATGGTCATTGCAAGTCCTTAGCCTGTTATTGCTATCTTTGGCCGTCCTCATTGTATTTCAGGCTCTGATGTTCAGGAAGGACTACCACAAAAAATTTTTGAAATGAAGAAAATCTATTTATTACTCTCTTTTATCAGTATATCTATTTTTGGAACCGCACAAACCAGCGACCCGGCAGCTAAGGCCATTTTAGATGGAGTAAGTGCCAAGTTTAAAACCTATTCTACAGTGCAGGCAAGTTTTTCATATAAAGTGGAAAATGCATCCGGGAAAGCTTTATCTAATAAGACAGGCTCTATAATGATGAAAGGAACTAAATACAAGGTGCTGTTCAGCGGGCAAGAAATATTTTGTAATGGTACTACTGTATGGAATTATGATAAAGCGGCTAATGAAGTTACTATTAGTAATCTTGATGCTTCAAGTGGTATGATTACCCCACAGAAATTATTTACCAATTTTTACGATAAGGATTTCCGCTATATGCTCAATGGCGAAAAGCGTATCGGCTCAAAAACTTTACAGGAAATTGAATTAACACCTATTGACAAAAGCAAGTCTTTTCATAAAGTGTATGTTCAGGTAGATAAAACAGCAAAAACAATTTACAGTACAAGGGTTTTAGAGAATGCAGGCAACAGGTATATTTATACTGTTACATCCATGAAAACCAACGCAGCACTGTCAGATGCATCATTCACATTTGATAAGAAAAAATACCCGGGTGTTGAAGTAGTAGACCTGCGATAATCGAAGTAGAATAAATTAATGTAATGGATTTCGGGAGACCGGAATCCATTTTTTATATCACAGCTTTTCTGATCTTTACCAATTGCACCAATAATTCTTCCAGCAGGTCAAGTCTCAGCATATTGGCCCCATCACTTTTGGCAACAGATGGATTGGGATGAGTTTCAATAAATAACCCATCTGCTCCAGCTGCAATGGCCGCTTTTGCAATCGTCCCTATCAGTTGCGGGTTACCACCTGTTACTCCCGATGTTTGATTAGGTTGTTGTAGTGAATGGGTAACATCCATAACAACAGGTACACCATGATCTTTCATGGCAGGGAGGTTTCTGTAATCAACTACCAGGTCCTGGTAGCCAAATGTAGTTCCCCGTTCTGTCAGCATGGCTTTATTGTTGCCGGCATTTCTAATTTTATCTATGGCAAACTTCATGGCCTCGCCACTAACAAATTGTCCTTTTTTTACATTGATGATCTTACCTGTTTCTGCAGCAGCTATCAAGAGATCTGTTTGCCTGCAAAGAAATGCTGGTATTTGTAAAACATCAGCATATTTAGCAGCCATCGCTGCTTCCTGGGCTGAATGAATGTCTGTTACAACAGGTATAGAAAATGTGCTGCCGGTATTACGAAGAAGCTTTAGTGCAAGTTCATCACCTATACCAATAAAGGATTGGCCACTTGTTCTGTTTGCTTTCCGGTAAGATGCTTTAAAAATATAAGGGATGCCAAGATTTTTGCAAATGCCTGAAACTTTTTCCGCTACTTCAATGATCAGTTCATTGCTTTCTACCACACATGGTCCAGCAATAAGAAAGAAATTATCCGGATCGTATTTTTGATTTTCAAATAGGTCTTTCAGAAAATTTTCCATGGTGCAAAGATAAGTGGTAAGTAACAAGCCTAAAGACATGTACTTCAGTATGTATTTCTTCTCCTAGAAGTCTTTTTCCTTGGTGCTTGTATCTTGTTTCTTGTTCCTTAATCTTTTGATTCTTGTATATTGTGCCTTTAATTCAGGTTATGATAAAGGATAAAATACTCGTAATAGGTGCATCCGGACAAATTGGTGTAGAACTCACATTGGCACTTCGAAAAATATACGGCAATGCAAATGTGGTAGCATCAGATTTACGGGAACAAAACCCATTACTGGAAGGGACCGGGCCGTATGTTTCAATGGATGTAATGAATAAGGAAATGCTGCATGTGCAGGTTATCCGTCAGAATATTACACAGATATATTTATTGGCTGCCATTCTCTCTGCCACCGGTGAAAAAAATCCCAATCTTGCGTGGAACCTGAATATGCAGGGGTTGTTGAATGTTTTGGATATTGCAAGGGAAGAGCAGATCCATAAAGTGTACTGGCCTTCTTCCATTGCGGTGTTTGGTCCAAGTTCACCCAAGCAAAATTGCCCGCAGCAAACGATCATTGAACCGGCCACAGTATATGGCATCAGTAAATATGCCGGCGAATTCTGGTGTAATTATTTTCACCATCGCTTTGGTGTGGATGTCCGGAGTATCCGTTATCCCGGGTTGATCTCTTATAAATCGGCTCCCGGTGGAGGCACTACAGATTATGCAGTTGAAATTTATATTGATGCATTGGAAGAAAAAAAATATGAATGCTTCTTAAATGAGGATACTTATCTGCCGATGATGTATATGCCGGATGCTATCCGCTCTACCATAGAACTGATGGAAGCAGCTGCAGAAAAAATATCTGTTCGGACATCCTATAATGTAGCCGGAATGAGTTTTTCACCTAAAGAGATAGCAGCAGAAATAAAAAAACATATTCCCGATTTCTCTATTTCTTATAAGCCTGATTACCGCCAGGAAATTGCTAATAGCTGGCCGCAAAGTATTGATGATTCAGTTGCCAGGAAAGACTGGGGATGGAAAGAAGAGTTTGATCTGGCTTCTATGACAAAAGATATGCTGGAAAATCTTAGATAAGTTCAGTCAACCATATTATTTTTTACAGCGAACATCACAAGTCCGGCAGTATTGCGAACACCTACTTTCTCAATCAACCGCTGGCGGATACCTTCTACAGAACGGGGGCTTAAAAATATTTCCTTAGCAATTTCAGCTGCTGTTTTTTCCTCGCAAATCAGCTTCAACACTTCCAGTTCTCTTTCTGTCAATTCTACATTTTGGTTAAAGGAAGGCTTTAGATTGTTTTTCAGTACTAGTTTTTTAAGCAGGGCTTTATTTACCACATCATTAAAGTAATATCCATTCTCATGAACTGAATAAATTGATTTCCTGATCTCATCAGGTTCAGTATTTTTTAAAAGATAGCCATTGGCGCCATTCTCCATCAGGTGTATGATGAACTTATCATCGTCATACATGGTTACCACCAGTACTTTTATGGATGGATATTTTTTTCTTACCTCTTTGGTAGCTTCCATGCCATCCATGATAGGCATTTTAAGATCCATGATTATAACATCAGGGGTCATTGATTCTAGCCCTTTCATCAGGTCCTCGCCATTATCCGCTTCAAACACTACTTCCAAATTGTCATCTGCGGATAAACCAACTTTTAGCCCATCCCGGTATATTTTGTAATCGTCTGCTATAGCAATTTTTATCGTACTCATGATTGGTTAGATTTAACAGGTACATGAATATTTATTCTGTAACCTTCGGAGCCGCCAGTAAAGTAAATAGAACCTTTTAGCAATATAATCCTGTTCTGGATATTTTTCAAGCCCAATCCTTCTTTCTGGTAACGCAGCTCTTCAAATTGTTCCTGTGTGAGGCCGTCACCGTTATGGAAAATAACAAGGTCAAGTTCATTGCCTGTAAGTACAGAACTTATCAGAAACTCGGTGGCATTTGCATATTTCAGTGTATTATTGATCAGTTCCTGTATCATCCTGTACATGCTGATATCATTTTCCGGGTTCTCGGTAGTATAATTATCATCCAGGTTTGTACTGGCATTAAGGTGTGATCCTTCAGTTACTTTTCTTACAAAATGGCGAATCGCTTCATTTAGTCCAAACTCTTTCAGAATATTTGAATGAAGGTTATGAGAAATGCTTCTAACTTTTTGAATCACATCATTCAGCAATTCCCTTCCTTTTTCATGAAGCTTTTGATCCTTTTCATCCAGTTAGGCTTCTCGAGTAGAAGGGCGATACGGCGATCCCGGGGTGCCGGTGGCTGGTCG
>CAYVSH010000105.1:0-11057 GCA_964453625.1 uncultured Chitinophaga sp. | reverse complement strand
TGCATACATATTACGAGCAAGAATTTTTTTATAGGAATTCAATATCCCTTTTACATTTTTTATCGGTACCATATTGGATACATGGAGAAACCTGAACTTCGCAGGTGCTTTTTCTTTATATAAGAACAGGTCGGTATCCACTGAATTTGGGATGACAAGAAAATCTTTCTTAGCAACAAGTCTGTTCACTCCATTGGCCAAATACCTGCTTACAGAAATATATCCATCCGCCGCTTCAGTTATTTTACGGGTATAATATTTAAACGTCCGGCTTTTATCAGCATACTTATTCTCAATAATATCATTATAAATTCCCCAATGCTCAGTAATAATGAAACGTACCTTGTATTTTTTAAGCAACCACAATCCTAACAACCCGGCCTTAAAAGGTACATGCACATGAACAAGGTCAGGTTTGCCATTTTTTACTATATAATTGCGGATAGCTTTTTTGAATAATGACAACCACCGGAAATGATTGATGAACTTTCCCGCAAATGACCTGTTCTTTTTATAATAAACTATCTTTTCTGACAGCCCCTCACTAAAATTTTCAGTTGTCTCTGCAAAGTTTTCGCCAGCTGGACTCTCAACGACATGTATCACTGCAATATCGTTATACAAAGATGCTGCCTTTGCATGGCGTTGAATAAAATCGCCACTAAATGGTTCTGTATCGGATGGATACCAACTGCAAAGCCAGAGTATTTTTTTTCTCATCAGGCATTAAAAGTAAAGCAGCCTTAACAGAGCACAAAACATGATTTAACAAAATCAATCCAGAACAGGTATAATCCGGATAAAATCCCTCCGGCTTAGATAATAGAAAACAAGGAGATAAATGACCGGAGCAAAGCAGAATATTTTAAAGAATAAAATACCTGTTACATAACCTGCCAAATAAAATCCTGCCAAAATAACAGCGCCTATAATAATTTGCAGATCGCTGATGGCACATACAACCTTAAAACAGTAAGTATGCAAATCCTTATAGACAAGTTTCAGCGGTCTGGTAATATGATAACCATCTGTAACAACAATCCTTGGATTATTTTGCTGAACAGGAATAACAACCGGTTTTGTAGTAAGTAATGGATAAATTTCTTTACCATTCACAATGACCCGTATCTTCAGAAAACTAAGCAGCACCTGGTTCTTTCGGGCAATGATGATATGAAAAGGAGCGGCTATAGCTTAAAAATTCAATTGATAAAATAGTTTGTATGAACCTGGCCGCTACATTCTGCAATTGATTAACGCTGAACCTTACTTCAACGCTTTAATTATCTCAATGAAATCTGCTGCTACCAATGAAGCACCGCCAACAAGGCCTCCATCTACATCAGGGCAACCAAATAACTCTTTCGCATTATTTGCCTTTACACTCCCGCCATATAATATCGGGATTTCGTTTGCTACATCTTCACCATACTGACCGGCAAGTACAGAACGTAAATACTTGTGCATTTCTTGTGCCTGCTCAGTAGATGCTGTTTTGCCGGTGCCAATTGCCCAAATGGGTTCGTAGGCTATGATGATGCTTTTTATTTTATCAGCTGGGAGATGAAATAAAGATTCCTTTAACTGGAGAGCCACAAAATCATTTTGTGTTCCTGCTTCCCGGATTTCAAGTGGTTCACCACAACAAAATATAGGTGTAATATAATTTTCAAAACAAAGATTGACCTTATCCGCCAGCATAGCATTGCTCTCTGCATTATACTCCCTTCTTTCACTATGCCCGACTACACAAAAATTTACATTCATGGAATGCAGCATTTCTGCTGAAACCTCTCCTGTGTAGGCACCGGATTTTTTATGATGGCAGTTCTGGGCAGCCACAAAATAATTTTGCTCCTCTTCTACTTCACTTCTTGTCATTAAAAGATATGGATAAGGAACTGCGAAAATCGTTAACTGGTGTTCAGCCAATTCAATTTCTGCGCCTAAGATATCATCTAATAATTTTTCCCCTTGCTGAAAAGTGTTATTCATCTTCCAGTTAGCTGCGGCGATTTGTTTTCTCATATCCTGTTCGTTTTTCTATTTTCTGTTGATCAAAATTTATCAAAAATATATTTCAAAATGCTTTTCTCTTCGTCTGAAATATTCATCCCTTTCAGTTGCTTCCAGTCCTCAATATCTAGCAGGGCTTTTTCAAACTCATATCTCTTTACACCCTCACTTCCCCAGGAAAAATTGGGAATGTATTTCGGCGTAAGTCCGATGCCAAATACATTACAACTAACCCCTATTACTGTTCCGGTATTGATCGAAGTGTTTATGGATGTACGGCTGTAATCACCCATAAAAACACCACATTTAAGCCCGGCATTCATTTCACCTTTCAGTGTCCATATCCTTACTACACTGGCATTATTCTTAATATTTGAATTGGTAGTGCCTGCACCAAGGTTACACCACTCCCCTATTACCGAATCGCCAAGATAACCATCATGTGCTTTATTTGAAAATCCAAACATCACAGCATTCTTTATTTCGCCACCGGCTACACAACTGGGGCCAATTGTTGTAGCTCCATATACTTTTGCACCAGCCTTCAAACAGGCTTTCTCCCCAATGGCAAACGGGCCACGGATGATGCTGCCTTCCATTACTTCTGCATTCTTGCCTATATATACTGGCCCGGTAGATGCATTGATGATGCAATGCTCCATCCTCACTCCTTTCTCCAAAAAAATTTGTGACGCCCTGGTCACTTTGTTTGTTTTTGAAACCGGTTGCGACCTTCTTTTGCGGGTAAGCAAAGCAAAATCCTGGCGGATGGCCCAATCGTTTTGCTGAAAAATATCCCAGGGATATTGGATCGTTCTTAATTCTTCTTTCAGTGTAAAAGCCTTACCAACTTTTATCATATGCTTGTCAACGATCTCATCTTTTGTAAAGCGATAAATAATCCCATTGCCGTCTTTTGTAGCGATGAACTCACCATTCTTCAACCTCTTTGTAGCTTTAACTAATTTAGGAGTTGGAAGCACATTGCCATGTATCATGTAGCAAACACCAGTTGCAGCTGCTTCATCCATGTAAAGTGAGTTGATTGAATCTTTATAATTGTCCTCTTTTTTGTCAAAGGATGGCAGGCCAAGCATTTTTTCCCATTTCTCCCTAATCGTCAGTATGCCGATACGGATGTCCTGCATCTGCCTCGTTAAGGTAAAGGGATGCAGGTTTTCCGGCTGGCAGAACTCTTCGGTAAAAATGATTTTGTTCATAATGCAGTATGTGTAAAAATAAACAACCTCCCGAAGAATCGGGAGGTCTAAAGTATAGCCATGAAAAACAAAACTCTCTTCGCCATACGGCGAATTGAGTAGTGTCACAATTTAATATTATTCTGCCTTTTTTGCGTATTTCTTCTTGAACTTATCAATACGGCCTGCTGTATCTACCAATACGTTTTTACCGGTAAAGAAAGGGTGCGAAGTGTTTGAAATCTCCAGCTTGATCAGCGGATATTCGTTGCCATCTTCCCATTTTACTGTTTCTTTTGAAGCAGCAGTAGAACGACTAAGGAAAGAATGACCATTACTCATGTCTTTAAAAACTACTAACCGGTAGCTATCGGGATGGATTCCTTTTTTCATAACTCTATGATTTTTAAGGCTACACGGATTTTGCCGTATAGATGAATAGATAAATTTTGGGCGGCAAAGATAGACGTAGAAAGGGTTTCAGCCAAATATTATGAAGAAATCTTAAACCGGTTGAAACAGGCTTAAAATATGAAAGCACCAAGTTAGCTCACTTTCCGGCTTGCGCCTTTGGTTTACTTACCCGATGCTTTCTGGAGAATTTCCACCTTTTGACGGGTTTCTGTTTCCCCTGGAGTACTTCCACCTTTTGAGGGGCTTCCGTTTCTCCGGCACTTCATTTTATTGCTAAAACTTCGTGCAGTTGTATATCAAATATAGTTTATCCAAATACCGTTTTCCAAATTTTCAGCCTGTTTGATATACACTGCTTTTCCACCTGATTATGCACAGAAAACCTTGTTATCCGCAGGTTTTAGGTCCTGTTAATCCCGCATATTCACATATTGTAAAGGAATGCCGAGGTTTGCATTTGAACAAAGCTGAATGACAGCCTGCAGATCATCCCTTTTCTTTCCGGTTACCCGTACCAGGTCGTCATTTATGGAAACCTGAACTTTCATTCCAGAATCCTTTATCAGCTTTACTACCTTTTTTGCATCTTCTTGTATTAGGCCATTCCTTACTTTTACATTCTTCTTCCATGCTTTTCCTACTTGTGAACCTTCTTTGGAAGCATCAAAAGCTTCGGGTGCAATGCCCTGTTTGTGTGCACGGCTAATAAGCACATCCAATACCTGCCGCATCTTCATGTCATCATCAGTTTCGAGTTTAATAATAAATTCTTTTTTGTCAAGGTCAATTACAACATGTGAACCTTTAAAGTCAAACCGGTTAGTTATCTCTTTGGTAACAACATTCACAGCATTGTCCAATGCCTGTGGATCTACTTTACTTACTATATCAAATGATGGCATGATGAAGAAATTTAGTTTTGGTTTGCAATCTTGCAGATAGTCAAATGTAAGATTGTTTTGGTTTTTTGCTGTGCAGAAATAAATCAAACAAAAAACCTCTCCTGGAAAAGAGAGGTTTTGATAAATGCTAAATTGAGAAAACTAAAAAATGACTTGTTATTGTCCGCCTTGTCCCACCCTGTTCTGTTCTTCTTGTGATGCACTGTTTCTGCGGCGGGATTGATTTTGCTGACCATTTTTTCCAAAACGGTAAGTAAAGGAAGCTGTAACCTGGCGATTATCCCATCTGTTTTGCACTCTTGAATCAATCAGGTCATACTGGGTTTTACCTTTGTATCGTTGCAGCCAGAATGGGTCACGAAGATTTAATCGTAAAGTGCCTTTACCTTTCATTATTTGTTTCTGTCCACCAAAACTTATTACATACATCGGTTCATTGATGTTTAACTGGTCAACTCCCCTTGCTCTGTAAAAGCCAGACATCTCCAACGTAAAACCTTGCTTGATCGTAAAGGTCTGGGTCAGGTTGATCATAAAAGAAGTAAATTGAATATCTAATGGTTTGTTTTCATAAACACCTTTGTAGTGATTGTTGAAGACATTGGTAAAAAGATTGGATGTCCACCATTTTGTAACAGGTATCGGAGCAGTGATGGCTATTCCGATATTTTTGAAACTTGCCACATTGTCGGCAGTAAGAAAAACTAGGTCTCCATCTGCCCGCAATATCTGAGATATTACATCGTTGGTGGTATTATAATTCAATGTGGTGATCAGCTTCCCTTTAAAAGAATGACTTAATTCAATATTATGGGTGAACTGCGGTGTCAGGAATGGATTCCCTTTTCTGTACGATAATGAATCAAGAAAATAAATAAAGGGATTTAGGTCCTGGTAATTTGGCCTTGTTACCCTTCTGCTATAGGAAACAGTTAACTGGTTGCTTTTATCAACTTCATAACTGATGAAAGCACTTGGGAAAAGGTTAGTAAAGTTTCTTTTGAATGAAGAGTCATTGGTAACCTGGTAACCATTTGCTATTGTATTTTCCAATCGTAAGCCAGCCTGGAATGACCATTTTTTTATTTGCGTATTCGCATTCAGGTAAACGGCATTAATATTTTCATCATAAATAAAATGATTTGACCGGGAATCTGCGATCCACTTACTGCCATCCCATCTTTCATAACTAACAAGGTTATCATTTTTTACAAAACTGCTTTTTACGCCTGCCTCCAATCGTCCGCCTTTTTTAAATGGATGGATATAATCGGACTTAACTGAAAAAATCTTTATCTGGGAGGGAAGGTGACCTTTTAAAACAAGTTGATTTCCCATCGGCTGGCCGCTTCCATTAAAGAAATCTGTTGTAAGTGTCATTCTGGAAACATTATCATAAGCAATGAAATCAAGATCAGCAGTCAACTCTCTTCCTGCAGAATCAAAAAGATGTCGATAATTAATGTTAGTAGTTAGATTTCTGAATTCTATCCTGTTGTCAGTCTGGGAAGACATGACAGAAATTGGATGGTAATTTTCATCTGAACTTGTTGTAACTGTTCCTGGTGTAGGATGACCAGAGAACTCAAATCCACTTATTACAAAACCAAAGGTATTTTTCTTATCTGCAAACACATCCAGCCCCATTTTTAAGGTATGATTGTTATTGCCAAATTTAAAATTAGTCAACACATCATTGTAGCCAGTAATTTTCTTTGCATCATCCAATTTAGCTCTTGAGATTTCAAGAACACTTCTTCCCCGGAATACATTTGGATTATAGTTTCCAAAGAAATTGATCTTGTTTTTCCGGTAGTTAAAATTGAAACTGTTCTGCGATTTGGGAGTCACATAAAAAGTTCCATTCTTATTTCTAAAAAAACCACCGGTAATTCCCACCATAAAAGAACCATTGAAACCGGCTGTTTTTCCTTTCTTGGTTTTAATGTTAATAACACCGGAATTTCCTGAAGCGTCAAATCTTGCTGATGGATTGGTCATGATCTCTATCTGGTCAATAGCTGATGCAGGCATATTCTTCAGCAGGTTCGCCAAATCAGTTGGAGATAAAAAAGTTTGCTTGCCATCCATCATCACAATTACACCGGCTTTTCCCCGCAAACTGATAACACCATCATTATTAACCATAATACCCGGCGATTTTTCCAGTACTTCAAGAGCTGTTGCACCTGCATTTGTTGGAGAAGCATCCACATTTACTATTGTTTTATCAATCTTCGTTTCTATAAAAGGTTTCTTTGCTGTTATAGTAACATCAGCCATACTTTTTGCTGCTGCTACCATTAATATATCATCCAGTTGCTTAACAGCATTTACATCGCTTACAGCAAACAACTGGCTAAAGGTTTTTTCAAAACCCACAGAGGTTGCAGAAATATAATAACTTCCCTTTTCAATGTTTATAAAATCATATTTACCTTCTTTGCCTGTAATAGCAACTTTTACCAACGAAGAATCACCGGATTTAAAAAGTGATACTGTTACAGACGAAAGGGGCTTTCCCATATCATCTTTAATTACTCCGGCAATTTTTCCAGACCTGTTTTGTCCATTTAGATGTAAGAATAAAAAGCACAGTAGTGCTAAAAGGATAAAAGTCTTTCTCATAATCATGGCTATGTTTGTGATCAATAAGAATTAAAATTCGTTAGTAGCAACTTCATTTTATAATGAAATATGACAAGTTTCGTAGTTCCCGTGACAAAGGGTAACTAATCATTACCGATACACCAACGGCAAAAAAAGCATTTACAAATGCATGGATGTTAAACTCGCATTAACATTTAAAACTGAGCAAAAAAAAAATCTCCTGTTTCATTTCAAAACAGGAGATAAGAGTTGGTTTAATGGTTAATGCTATGAATTAGTTACCGCCGGTATTGATCCTGTTCTCTTCATCACTGGCTCCACCGGTCTTTCTTTTCTGTGAATTGACTTTTCCTTTATTGAAACGGTAAGAAAAGTTCAGGCTAAACACCCTTGAATCCCTGACTTGTTGAAAAGCAGCATCAATATTTCCGTATTTAATTGTTCCATCTATTTTTTGAGAATACAATATGTCCCGGATACTGAAACGTAATGAACCCTTACCTTTTAAAACTTGTTTGCTTACACCCAGGTTCATCATTCCAAAACCACCGATCCTGAAAACTCCATCAATACCTGGTGTTCTATAAAATCCACTTATTTCTGCACCCCAAGTTTTTCCAAACTTAAACTGGTTTGAAACATTGAATTGAGCAGTTGTTGCAGTGATTGTTTCATAACCGCCGTTAATGATTCCTTCAAATCTGTTATTATACAGATTAGCATACAGGTTTGCATTCCACCACTTATTTATTTTCCCTCCTGCATTTATTGCAAGACCATATTGACGTTGCTTGGCAATATTCTCTTTTTTAACTGCCGTCTCATTCTTGTCTGGGAATTGTTCCAGCACTTCATTGATAATATCAGTTGTATTTGTATAGTTCAATGTTGTAGTCAAAAATCCTTTGTAAGTATGGCTCAACTCCACATTATGTGAAAACTGCGGCTTCAGATTTGGATTGCCTCTTTCATAAGTGTACTTATCAAGAAATTCAAGGAAAGGATTCAGGTCTTCGTAATTCGGACGATTGATCCTTCGGCCATAATTCAGTCCAAAGCTGTTTTTTTCATTTGCTTTGTACATAAAATAGGCAGTTGGGAAAAGCTGTGTATAGTTCCTTTTAAACTGCTCTCCTGTTGTTATCTGGTTCCCTTTAGCAATTGTATTTTCAAGTCTCAAACCAAACTGGCCAAATATCTTTTTACTCAAAGGTTTGCTGTAATTAACATAAACGGCATTTACATTTTCGTCATACTTAAAATGATTACTTCTTCCAAAATCTCTGACTTGCTCCCCATTAATCACACTATCATAAATAGCATTGTTATCTGTTGTAACAAAGCTGGTTTTTACTCCGGCTTCAAACTTAGCTCCATTCTTTAAAGGATGCGTATAATCAAATTTTACAGTACGGATTGTAATATCCTGGGGCAGGTTGCCCAACAAGGTGTCTGCTTTCATTAAAGGCAATCCAAATGGGTCGTAATATGCGTTGACAAGAGAATTAGAGTTTCTTCTTCTATAGTTTAAGTAATCAGCATCGCCTGTTAATTCTTTACCGGTAGAATCAAATACATGACGAAAATTCAAATTAGTGGTAAAGCTTTTCCATCTTGTTTCATTTTCTGAATTGGCAAATGTGCGGCTCAACAGGTTCTTGTTCGGATCTGATATATCAACATCGCTTTCACTATTAAAAGAACTTGGATTAATATTCCCGGTCAATACAAAACCAATGGTTGTTTTCTTGGAAGCAGAATAGTCCATACCTACTTTCCCATACCAGGATTGATTTTCGTTTTTCATTTTTGTTTCCTGATCAAAATGTGATTTAACCTCCTTTGTTGATGACTCAATAAATTTTCGTTGTATATCAAGATCATTAAAACTCTGATGTGAGTTGTAACTTAAGTTTGTGAACAAGTTCACTTTATTTTTCCGGTAATTGAAATTGAATGACTCATTGAAACGGGGATAACGACCCTGGCTATATGTAGAAGACAGGCTTCCACTGTATCCAAATTGTTTTGTTTTCTTGGTCCTGATATTTATAATGCCACTGTTGCCTGCTGCATCATACTTCGCAGGCGGATTGGTCATAATTTCTATCTGATCCAGTTGGCTGCTGTTCAAACTTGTAAGGTAATTTACCAGGTCTGCGCCGGCAAGATAAGTAGGCCTGCCATCTATATAAATCTGCACACCTTGTTTCCCTTTCAAACTAATGTTACCATCTTTATCAACGCTGATACCCGGCGATTTTTCTAATACTTCCAATGCAGTGCTGCCAACATTGGTTACTGCTGCATCTACATTCACAATCATCCTGTCAATTTTTTGTTCAACCAATGGCTTCTTGGTTGTAACAACCACAGCTCCTAATGATTTTGCCTGTGGAACCAGTTCAATAGTTTTTACATTTATTGAGCTGTTGGCTGCATTGACTTCTAGTAATTCTGAAAATCCCTTATTGTGACCAATAGCTGAAATTGAAACCAAATATTGTCCCTCCGGTATAGATTCAAAAACATATTTACCGGTTTTATCAGCAATACTCATTTTCACAACTGAAGAATCTTTTGCCCGCAATAAGGTTATAGTAGCAGATTCGATTGTCTTGGTATTTCCGTCAATTACAGTTCCGGTAATCTTCCCGGTCCTTGTTTGTGCTTCGCTGGCTGGTGTTAAGGCTATTAAAGCAATTGCCAGCATGGTTAAGATCTTTCTCATTTTTATCATTTTTCGTTGTTTGTACCTTATTTTAAATATTACAGGCCAAAAATAGGTACTATACAATGCAAAGTACATTATATTGTAGTAAACGGCCTGTTTTAGGGATAATCGGTAGTTTCATGACACAAGTGTGACGCAGCCCCTTTTTCTGTGTTACTGTTTTACCTTTTTTTGGGATAAAAGGCGATAAACTCCAATAAGCGGACTATTGGTTCACCAGGAGTAGTGATAGCAAAACTAATAGCCGGATTACCCGGAGAGAAGAAGATTCAGGTAAAGAAGAGATATCAGCGGTTGTAATAGACAAAAATGAGTTGGATTGTTTAGCTAAAGTCCAAATTCCAGTTTAATTGCATCATGATAGGTGCGGCCGGAAGTAAGACGGGTATTTGATTTATCATCCATAACAAATAAATAGCGGCTATTGAAGTGGCGATGCATTTCCTTGATCCTGTCCTTATTTATTATATATGATTTTTGAATACGATAAAATTGCAACGGTAATTTTTCTTCCAATGATGTCAGGGATTGATCAGTAAGATGTTTTTGACCATCAATTGTATTGATATAAACATATTTGTCACTGGATTCCAGGAAACTGATATTCTCAAATCGTATGAGGTTGATCCTATCTCCTGTCTTAATTGGCAATGCTGTTGACTTTTGCGGTACCTGGTATTGCCGGATGATCTGCTGCAAACCTGCCAGGTCAATTGACTGAGTTAGTCTTCCAAACTGCCTTAGCTTTTGTATGCTTTGTGCAAGGCGTTCTTCTTTTATTGGTTTTAATAAATAATCAATTGAAAAAGTTTCAAAAGCTTTGATAGCATACTGTTCATAGGCTGTTGTAAAAATGATATTGGGTTTCTGCTGCAACCTGTCTATCACTTCAAATCCCGTAAGGTCGGGCATCTGGATATCCAGGAAAATAACATCCGGTTTTAGTTCGCCTATCCTTTCAAGTGCTTCTTTTCCATTCCCTGCTTCGCTTATCACTTCCAGTACATCGTTATGCTCAGCCAAAAGACTTTTTAATAATCTTCTAGCTGCCGGTTCGTCATCTATCACCATTGCTCTATATAACTGATTCATCTTTTATCAGTTTGTTTATAAAAATTGAAACCCTTTTCTCCGGCTCGTTGCTGAAATGAATTTCATAATTACCGGGAAAAAGAAGGTCCA
>CAYVSH010000104.1:0-11128 GCA_964453625.1 uncultured Chitinophaga sp. | reverse complement strand
GACCTTGCCTTTTGGGTGGAACTGGACTTCTGGAAGGAAGCAAGGCCCGAACTGGATGCAGTAAAACCCCTGCTATGGCTGGGTGAATTTGATGAACTGGATAATCCTGAATATGGTGAAGCATTTGATGCCAGCTATACCTGGACATGGATGCACAAGACCAAAGCTTTCTACCAGGAACATTTGCCAATGGATTCGTTGCTAACTGTGTTGAAAAAATATGATGATCTTGGTGACAGTACAATGCGGGCATGGTTTACCAGCAATCATGATGAGAATAGCTGGAACGGCACTGAGTATGAAAAGTATGGTGATATGATGAGTGCTCTGGCTGTATTCAGCTGCACCTGGAATGGTATTCCACTGATCTATTCAGGCCAGGAACTGCCAGTGAAGAAACGGATCAAATTCTTTGATAAGGATGCTATTGAATGGACAACCCCTTTACAATATGCAGACTTCTATAAAACATTGCTGAGTCTTCGTACGAATAACCCAGCCTTGCGAAGCGGTGATGCTTCAGTGCAAACATTTCGTATTAAAACATCGGATAGTAGGAATGTATTTGCTTTTTTGAGAAAGAAAGAGAATAAGGAAGTACTGGTAGTGCTGAACTTATCACCACAAAAAGACCTGCATTTTGAAATTACTGATTCTAATGTAACAGGAACGTATAAAAATGTTTTTTCCGGAGCTGCCAATAATTTTACAAATGAGAAGAGTTTTGAAATGCAGGCATGGGAGTATTTAGTGTACGAGAAATAAGTTTCGGTATCGCAAATAAAAAAAGAGCCGTCCTGCATATTGCGGGACGGCTCTTTCAATTTTATCGCTTTATTATTAAGGTTGATTCAGGTTCAGTGGATATCTGTACACACCATTGTAGCCGGGATACATACCTTCTAGCTGAATAGTTTCTCCTTTAAGGTTTCGAACCGCTTCACTTAATTCGTCAATATTGGTAATATCATAACCATTTACAGATGTGATGATAAAACCAGCTTCCATTCTTGTTTTACTGAAGGCGCCGCCAGATCTTATTTTCTTAACCAACACACCACCTTCCAGGTCATACTTCAGTGCAGTCTTTTCATCCACTGTTTCCAGGTCGGCACCTAACTGGTCGCCAATATTTGTTGTGGCGATGCTATCGTATGTACCTGTTATAGCTTTTAAGGTAGCTGCGGTTGTATATTCTTTCCCGTTCCTTTTGTAGGTAATATTTATTTTATCGCCTGCATTGTAAGAAGATACAGTTGCCTGTAATTCTGTCCATGAATAAATTGGCACATCATTTATTTTGGTGATAATGTCGCCAGGTTTAAGTCCAATAGTAGCTGCAGCACCATCTTTTGCCACTTCACCGATATGGGCACCATCACCAGCGTCAAACTTGTCACGGTCAACAGATACACCGAGGTAAGGCCTTTTTACATCACCATATTTGATAAGGTCGTTAACGATCTTTTTTACAAGATTAACAGGAATTGCAAACGAATAACCTGCATAGGTTCCGGTAGGCGCATAAATGGCAGAGTTAATACCAACCAATTGTCCGTCTGTTGTTATCAATGCACCACCGCTGTTTCCCTGGTTTACAGCTGCATCTGTCTGAATGAATGATTCAATAGGCGTTTTGCTCTGGCGGCTGTTAATACCAATATTTCTTCCTTTGGCACTTACGATACCTGCTGTAACGGTTGTTTCCAGGGTTAAGGGATAACCGATAGCCAGTACCCATTGTCCTAGTTTTACATTATCAGAGTTGCCATATAAAAGGAATGGAAAACCTGTACCATCAACCTTCAGTACAGCAATATCGCTGCTTGGGTCTCTTCCAATTACTTTTGCTTTGTATTCTTTTTTGTTGTGTAATGTAACTGTTATCTCTGTTGCTACTCCATCGCCACCATCAGACACCACATGGTTGTTTGTGATAATGTATCCATCATCACTGATTATTACACCGCTTCCCGATGCTCTTTGTTCAGGTTGTATCTGCGGTCCGAAATTATTATTGAAGAACTGTTCAAACAGGTCTTCCATGCTATTACCACGGCTTCTTGGCAGACCGTTATTTATTTTTTTTGCCGGAATTTTTGTTTTGATATGCACTACTGCCGGTACTGCAGCGTTGGCAGCTTTTGTAAAATCAACCGGTTCGCCTGCACCCGCCACATTATCCAGATAACCTGCATAATTCGCTGGTATATTGCCATTCGTTGACTGTACAAAACCGTTTTGTTTGGTATTGAATTTTCCATAGATCCAGACACTGCTTACTGCTGAAACAGCACTGATCGCCACGATCAACAAGACTTGTTTTAGTTTCATAGTATTATTTTCTTTATTAAGGTTCGTAAAACAGGCAGTATATCAAATAATATGCCTTCACTATACAAAATAACAAACTGTCATTCAACAATGTTGACCACCACTTTAGTTTAACAAATATTTACTAAGAGCTTCGTACTTAGATGCTGCCCTAAAATTACAACATTTACGAGTTTATTATATACCATTCTTCACTGATTTTGTAACAGGAAGGTCACAATCTGGTTAAAAAGGACAGGGTATCGATACCATCGGCATATTCATTAATAGCGGGGCATTGTGATTGACCAAATGGAATATAGCCATTTCCAACAATGCATTGTAAGTCAGCATTGTTTTTTAATAAATCAGCGATGTTCATTTTGTCAGAATAAAACTCATAATTCAACTGGCTGATAGGCGAAAAGAGTTTACTGTCTTCAATCAATAATATGGAACCATTGGTCATATAATATTTTTTATTCAGTAAGTGGAGGGCAAGATTATAATCATAATTGTTCTTGTATTTATGATGATCTGCCAGGTGATTATATTTCCTGAATGCTTCCAACAGTGGAACAAAATCATAATCCTGTGGTACATATAATTTAGTGACATTCCTGCAACCGAGGCCAAAATAAGAATAAACATCATCTGCCAGTTTTTCCAATTCGACTTGTGTTTCTTCTCCTGATAATATGGCCACAGATGTCCTGTTTTTACGGATAATGTTCGGGTATTTTCCAAAATAATATTCAAAATAACGGGAAGAGTTATTGCTACCGGTAGCAATATAAGCATCACAGTTCTTTAGGTTGTCTGCAAATTGAATCGCATTATTTAATGATGGTGCCCACTCAGTTAATTTTTCAACACAATGTTTAATAAGTACAGAATCTTTGGAAGATAATTTTATGATTGCATTATGCCCTGAAATGAAAACACTAAGCAGGTCATGAAAGCCGACCATAGGAATATTCCCTGCCATTACAATGCCAATGTACTTTGCGTTCTTGTTTTCTGCCGGAAGATTGTATGTTGATGTCCAGTTTTCTAGTTGCTGACGTTGTAAGAAATTCTGTTTAATATTATATGCTGCTGATTCAACGAATTCGGGTATAAACCAGCCGTTTTCCCGGGTTGCTTTTTCCTTTGTTTCTTGCCAGGTTTCATTATTCCCAGAAAGATATTCTCCCAGCCTAACTAATAAATCAATCCGATGTTGTAAATTCATGCCCGTCTGTTATTTTTGTGATGCAAAAGTAACCTTCAACCCTTTAAATTAAACATACAACTATGGCTATTAAGATTACTGAAGAATGTATCAATTGCGGGGCCTGTGAGCCGGAGTGCCCAAATAATGCAATTTATGAAGGCGGTGTAGAATGGGCTATTGCAGATGGAACAACTGTTAAAGGCTCTTTTACATTACTGGATGGAACCGTTGTGGATGCGGATCAGAAAAATGCACCCATCGCAAATGATGTGTACTACATTACACCAAACAAATGCACTGAGTGCCAGGGTTTTCATGAAGAGCCACAATGTGCCGCTGTTTGTCCTGTAGATTGTTGTGTGCCAGATGAGATGTACCAGGAGACTGTGGATCAGTTAATGGCGAAAAAAGCACAATTACACATTTGATATTTTGCACATCACTTGTGCATAATTTTTTAGATTGTACGTAGGATTTGCTCTGATGTTTTTGTAACTTACAATCATATCTCAAAGTATATAGCAGCGGTAGCTGCTCAAGGAGTGGCGGGTGATATTTCCCGTCGTAAAAAGGTGAAGGAGAAACAGCCTTCACCTTTCTTATTGCCTGCAACTTAACAACTGGTTTATAACAAAACTTTTTATCATTCCATTTTTTCATCAGTCCCTGACAATTAAAAAGATAAAGCTTTTTTAAACTTATTCCCTGTTCGTTGGGTGTATTGATTTTTTCTGCAATATTTGCAGGAATAATCCCGTTGAAACGGGAACAAAACCCACTACACAACCATAATGAAGAAGAACATAGCATTGGTGACCGGCGGTTTTTCAGGTGAATCAGTTATTTCCTATAAATCAGCAAAGACTATTGACAATAATCTTGACCGCAGTCTTTTTAATATTTACATTATTGATATAAATCCTGAAGGATGGTGGTTTGATCATGCTGACGGAAGAAAAATGGAGGTAGACAAGAATGATTTCTCCCTGCAACTGGATGGAAGAAAAATAAAATTTGATGCAGTATTCATTGGTATGCATGGCACACCGGGTGAAGATGGTAAGCTACAGGGATATTTTGACACATTGAAGATTCCATACACCGGTTGTGATGCGGCAACATCTGCCATCACTTTTAATAAAAGATATGCTGTGGCTGTGGCAGGTATGGCTGGGATAGCGGTGGCCAAATCAGTTATCCTGATGAATAACAGTTTTACCGGTACAGATGAGATCGTCAATACACTGAAATTCCCGGTTTTTATAAAACCGAATAATGGTGGTTCCAGCATCGGTATGTCGAAAGTTGATAATCCCTCTGATGAACTGGGAATGGCAATTGAAAAAGCTTTTAAAGAGGATGACCAGGTGCTTGTAGAATCCATGATACAAGGAAGGGAGTTTACAGTTGGAGTTTACAAATCAAAAGGGGAGATCATCGTATTGCCGCTTACAGAAGTGAAGGCACATGGCGATAAAGCATTCTTCGATTTTGAAGCCAAATATTATGGCAAGTCTGATGAAATAACCCCGGCTGTAGTGGATGAGAGTATTGCTGAAAAAGTAAGGGAAGCAGCAAGAAAAGTGTACAGCATTTTTAATTGCCGTGGTGTAGTGCGTATAGATTTTATTTATAATGAAGAAGAAGGAAGACCGTATATGCTGGAAGTAAATACAATACCTGGACAAAGTGAAGCAAGTATCATTCCGCAGCAGGTGATAGCCATGGGTGGCAACCTGAAAGATTTTTATACCAATCTTGTGATGGAAGCATTTGAGTAAGTGAATTAATTTTAAAATAAAAATTCAAACCTTGTTTAAATTCATAACCAATCGTCCGCTCTGGCTCAATATCATTATAGGTATTGTGCTGGCTATCGGCATCTTTTCATTATTTCTTTTATCGCTGAACTGGATCACCGGGCATGGCAAATCAGCCACTGTTCCTTCAGTAACAGGAAAAAGTTATGAGGAAGCCAGAAATATTCTGAAAAAAGCAGGTTTTGATGTGGATATACAGGATTCTATATATGTGGATACTGTCAAGTCATTACAAGTCATCAAGCAGATACCTGAAGCAGATGAAGTAGTGAAATCAAACCGCACCGTTTATTTATTGATCAGCAGGGCCGTACCACCCATGGTAGAGATGCCAAACCTGGTTGGCTATAGCTATCGAAATGCAGAAATGGTGCTGAAGAATATGGATTTGAAAATAGGTGATACAACTTTCAAACCTGACTTTGCAAAGAATGCTATTCTGGAGCAGCTGTACAATGGGTCTATCATCGCTCCGGGTACACAAATAAGAAAAGGAAGTGTGATCTCACTGGTGTTAGGTGATGGTGTAGGTAAAAAAGAATTTTCTGTACCTGTCATTACCGGAATGTTGTTTGGTGATGCCAAGAGGGTTTTGGAAGCCAATGGAATTGTGATCGGCGCTGTTGTAGCTGATGCGAATGTAACAGATACATTAGGTGCCTGGATATACAGGCAAAACCCTGAAAGACTCGATGACGAGAAGAGGATACAAAAGATACGTTCAGGACAAACAATAGATGTTTGGTTGCAGGTAGATAAACCTGCTGTTGACAGTACAGCAAAAGATGAACCGCTAGAATTATAAAAAGTAAATATGCAAAACATAACTGTAGAACAACTGAAAGCCCGGATTGATGCCGGTGAAAAAATTAACCTGGTTGATGTGAGAGAACCTGCTGAATATGCTGAATTCAATATCAATGGTATGTTGATCCCATTGGGAAAGGTTCAGTCCATGCAGATAGATGAAATCGAAGATCTGAAAGACGAAGAAATTATTATCTACTGTCGTAGCGGTAACCGCAGCGGTCAGGCTTGTTTGTTCCTGGATGCTATGGGTTTTAAGAATACAAAGAACCTTACAGGAGGTATGCTGGAGTGGCAAGAAAAGTTTGGAGGAAAGAAGTAGGAAGTAGGAAATCGAAAGTAAGAAGTAAGAAGTCTGATGTCAGACCTCTTACTTCAGACCTCAGCTTTAAAATCTCAGATTCAGCCCAATCATATAGTTTGTTTCCGCCATCGGGAAATAATAATTCTCAGTAACCAGATCGCCGCCATAGATGTAGCTGAAAGTATAACCGTTCGGTTCATATTTCTTTCCAAACAGGTTATTTACCTGTGCAATAATGGCAACCTCCTTCGGGATTTTCTTTTTAATGGTATAGATTGCTCTTACATCTTGTACAAAAAATGCATTTAACGAACGGGCATCATTTTCTGTATTGTCAAGATATTGTTTGCCTACATATTTACTTATCAGGCTTGTTTCTAAATTCTTTAAGGGTAGAAAATTAATTGTAGCTCCTCCAACAACTGCAGGAGAGTAAGCAATATCAGTAGACGTAAAACTGTTTATTTTTTGTCCGCCGTTATCATAATCGTCAATATATTCTTTAAAGTTCTTTACTTTATTTCTGCTCAATGCGATATTAGCAGTTGCATTTACCCAATGATTGAATTTATATCCACCTTGTAATTCAAGACCAGTTCTATAACTGTTCGGAATATTGGTTCTCGTATAAGCACCCACATCATTTATCATTCCAGTAAGCACCAGCTGGTTTTTGTAATCCATATAATAAAGTGTAGCAGCCCAGTTGTATTTACTGGACGTTCTTTCTATACCTGCTTCGAAGTCATGTAACCGTTCTGGAAGCGGCAGTTGAGAGATGCCAGTTTCAAAATCATCCCGGTTGGGTTCTTTATTGGCAATGCTGTATGATGCGTATCCTTTCCATTCGTTTTTTATATAGCTTATTCCTGCTTTTGGATTGAAAAAATGATAATCGTTGCTGATGGCCAATGTTGGGTTATTACGGAAACCACTGATATTGTATTTCACAAATCGGTATTGCAAGTCATAGAACCAATACCAGTTGCTTTCAAATCTTGACTGCTGTTTCAGGTAAATATTGATATCATCTTTCCGTGCCGGAAGGTCATACCAGTTGCCTATGCCTGTTAATCCTTCTTTTGCCCAGATCACTTTTCCAAAATGTGATCCATCATACCGGTATAATCCTCCGCCTAATGTTGCCTGTGTCCTTGTATTATCATAGTGTAATGAGAAAATATTTCCGAAGTAATCATTGTCAAGCCATAATTGCCGTATCATGTCAGAAGTTGTAACCGGCGAAGGATTAGGAGGGGGTTCAGGCAAATTGTATTTTGAATACGCTTCATCAGCTTTGTATTGTTCATAATAACCTTTTCCTTTGGTCAGGAAGAAAGCAGTATTGAACAATATTTTTTGATTCAGCTTTTGAGTAAAGAACAGCTGGTAATGAGTTTGAGTATAATTGTCTGTTTCATTATCATAAGGTTCACCCGGTTTTTCAGTTCCTGCATAGTTCACGGTTCTGTTACCGGCCTGCAGGTCTGCTTCTGAAATGCCATACCATGCCTGGTAAGTTTTTTCTTTTCCTGAAAATACATTTGCTCTTATGGATGTTTTCTCATTCATCCAGCCGGTTGTAAATAAAAAAGATTTCAGGTCGCTGCTGGCTCGGTCAATATATCCGTCACTGCTGATTCGGGATAAACGAACATCAGTGAAAAAACCATTTACCAAACCGCTTCCTGCTTTAATTGTATTTTTCCATGAATTAAAAGAACCAAAGCTGTTGTTGATCTCAGCGTATGCTTTTTTATTTACTTCGTTTGTACTGAAATTAATACTGGCACCAAATGCACCTGCACCGTTTGATGAAGTTCCTACACCCCTTTGTACCTGAATACTACCAGCAGAAGAGCTGAAGTCGGGCAGGTTTACAAAAAATGTTCCCTGGCTTTCAGCATCATTGTAAGGTATTCCATTCAATGTCAGATTAATCCGGGTGGCATCTGTTCCTCGTATTCGAATACCGGTATAACCTATGCCATTGCCTGCATCAGAATTGATAACAACAGAAGGCACCTGGTTAAGAAGAAAGGGAATATCTTGCCCCAGGTTCAATTTGGTAATTTCCTGTTTAGAAATATTGGTTTTTGTGAATGGGGCTTTTTCACCAGCCCGAACAGCCCTCACTTCAACAGGCGTTAAAATGTAAAAGCTGTCTTTTACTTGTGTTTCTACTTGGGAAAAAATTGCATTGGATGTCATGATTAAACAACCAAGCATAATAATCCTCTTCATTTTTTAATGTTTTAAAAGTTTAAAAAATAAGAGGGAAATGCAATTGTGAAAGGTCAACTGTTGACTTCATCCATAATGAAGCCACTCCCTTCGCAGGCATTACCCTGACCAGGTTCTACGGGTTTGATCTCAGACTCCGATTTAAAACGGAGACACCCCGGAAACATGGAAAACTAAAACCTTCGTATTCAAAGGCTAAGAACTTTTACAAAGGTAAGGAAGAAAATAGTTTCATTTCCCTGTAACTTTTCTACAATATCCTTCGTACTAATAGCTAAACCATCGTTTATGAAACATATATTTCAATCTTTCCTGGCAGTTGCTGTTTTACTGACCACTGCTTTTGCCCAAAAAACAATTAATGATGCCAATGCCGAAAAGAGAACTGTTGGAAGTTTTCACGGGGTAGACGTGGGGACCGGTATTGAACTGGTACTTACACAGGGAAATACAGAAGAAGTAGCCGTAAGTGCGGAGAAAACCGAATACCGTGATAAGATCGTTGCCAAAGTAGAGAATGGTATTTTGAAGATCTATTATGAGAATAAAATAAAGGCTATCAATGGTAAGAAAGAGAATAAGAACCTGAAAGCCTATGTAGCGGTAAAAAACCTGGATTACTTGAATGCCAGTACCGGCGCCGAAGTAAAGATAGAAGGTACAATAAAATCCACTTCATTAAAGGTGAAAGCGAACACCGGTGCCACTATAAAAGGTACTATCAACAGCAGTGATCTTTCTGTTGATCAGAATACAGGTTCTATTGTAACACTCAGTGGCGATGTTGCCAAACTGATGGTGGATGGTGACACTGGAAGTATCTTTAAGGGTATAGACCTGAAGACAGAAAACTGTACAGCCACTGCAGGTACAGGCGCCATCGTTCATATCTATGTAAAAAAAGAACTGGTAGCTAAGGCCAATACAGGCGGTGTTGTAAAATATAAAGGTGATGCAGGTATCCGTGATATAAAAACCAATACCGGTGGAACAGTTTCAAAAATTTAAACAGTGATATAATTTTATTATTATGAAAAGAATTGCGTTAGTATTGATCGGAGCCCTTGCGATGGCAAACATCTATGCACAGCAACTGAATGACCCGAATGCAGAAGTAAGAGCAGCTAAGAACTTTCATGCCATCAATCTTTCCAGTGCATTTGATGTGTTTCTTACCCAAAGCAATGAAGAAGCGGTGGCTGTAAGTGCAGCCGATGTAAAGGACCGGGAAAGAATCACTGTTGAAGTAAAAAATGGTGTGTTGCATGTTGGCTATGATAATAAAGGAATGAAATGGGGCAAAGGAAATAAAAAGCTGAAGGCATATATCTCATTCAAACAAATAGATGCATTGACAGTTAGCGGTGCTTGTGATGTGTTTGTGTCAGGAACTTTAAAAGTACCTGAACTTACTCTTCACCAGTCAGGAGCCAGTGATGTAAAAGGAAAAGTGGACGTAAACAAATTAAAGGTGGATCTGAGCGGAGCATCTGATCTTACCATTACCGGAACGGCCACACAAATATCTATTGAAGCCAGCGGTGCAAGTAGTTTTAAAGGATTTGACCTGGTAACAGATATCTGTGATGCAAGGGCCAGTGGTGCCAGCGATATTAAAATAACAGTGAATAAAGAATTATCTGCACATGCAAGTGGTGCAAGTGATGTGAAATATAAAGGAAACGGAGTGATCCGTGACCTGAAGAGCAGCGGAAGCAGCAGTGTGTCCAAAGGATAGTCATTGCACAAAGGGTATAGCCATGAAAACGTTTTGTTTCGAAAGAAATGAAACGTTTTTTCTTTGGATAGTAACCCTCATACGGTTACCTTTGCACCGCGAAGTAGAGCAGCGGTAGCTCGTCGGGCTCATAACCCGAAGGTCGGGAGTTCGATCCTCCCCTTCGCAACAAAGAAAAGCCAGACCATGTTTGGCTTTTTTATTTTTCGAAACAGTTGTGCTTCAACTGCCAAGATTGATTACCTTCTCAATCCCCGCATCTGCTTTTTGCAGTTAGTTGAAGTTGTCAGCTATATACATAATAATGAAAGCAGGTTTTGTAAACATATTCGGCAGACCCAATGCAGGCAAAAGCACTTTGCTGAATGCTTTGATGGGAGAGAAGCTGGCCATCGTGTCGCATAAAGTGCAGACAACAAGACACCGTATAAAAGGTATTATTACTGAAAAAGATTACCAGGTCATTTTTTCTGATACACCCGGCATTATTGAACCAAAATACAAACTGCATGAAAAAATGATGCAGGCTGTAAAAGGTGCACTGGAAGATGCAGATGTAGCGTTACTGCTGGTGGATGTAAAAGAAAACTGGGAAGAAGCAGATGCTATTTTTTCTGCATTGAAATTAAAAGTGCCAGCCATTGTTGCTATCAATAAAATTGATCTTGAAAGCGAAGCAAGAATAA
>CAYVSH010000103.1:0-11146 GCA_964453625.1 uncultured Chitinophaga sp. | reverse complement strand
AACAAAAGAATCAACAATTAAACTTCCTGTCTCATTCTCATCTGCTTCCTCAGGTCTGCAAAGTTTTAATATCAGGATAAATGATGTTCCCATATTCGGGATGCGGGGAGTTGATATTGCAACCAGGAAAATAAAAAAGCTGGACACAACTATATCGATTGCATTAACTTCTGGTGAAAACAGAATTGATGTAGAATGTACAGATCTGAATGGAATAAAAAGTACCCGGGAAGAAATTGCTGTCAATTGTTCAAAGCTGATGCCGGTAAAAACATATTTTATTGGAATTGGTATCAACCGCTTCCGGGATGCAAAAAATAATCTTTCCTGGAGTGTGAAAGATATAAGAGGGTTGGTGCAGAATTTTAAAAAGAAAGATCAGGATATTGTAATTGTTGACACATTATTTAATGAGCAGGTGACTGCTGAAAAAATCAAAAAGCTAAAAGACCGGTTAACAAAAACCGATGTAAATGATAAGGTCATGATTGCTTATTCAGGGCATGGTTTGCTGAGTAAGGAATATGATTATTATCTATCTACTTATGCTGTTAATTTTGAAAAACCAGAGGAAAATGGTTTGCTGTATGAGGAATTTGAATCCCTGATGGATGGAATCCCAGCCCGAAAGAAATTGTTACTGATTGATGCTTGCCACAGTGGCGAAGTGGACAAAGACGAAAGAATAGCAATGAACAGAATTGCCGATTCATTGGGATTGACCAAGGGAATAATTATTGAAGATGATTCAACAACAGTTCAACAGGTCGGCCTGCAGAATAGTTTTGAACTGATGAAAACACTATTTGTCAATATGGGAAACAGTACCGGGGCTACCATTATCTCAGCTGCTGCTGGTAACCAGTTTGCACTCGAACGGGATGATCTTAAATATGGAGTTTTCACATATTCAATCATTGAAGCCATGAAGCAACATTCCGAAATGAAAATTAATGAATTGAAGAAGATTGTTGGAGAAAAGGTAGAACAGCTAACAAATGGAATGCAAAAACCTACTTCAAGAAGCGAGGCAGTTGCAGTAGACTGGAATTTGTGGTAGCCAGGTTCAGTGTTTAGTAATTACGGAGTATTAGTTGTACTTTTTAATTTCAGAAGCCTGAAATGATGAGATTATTTTCCGCAATATTTCTCTTTTTCTACCTTTTCCCATCCATAGGAGATGCCCAAACTGCATATACAAAGGCAGACTCTTCTTTTGTTTTTTCATTGCTCGACCTGGCCGATCATTATTATGATGCAGGAAAAAATGATTCGGCACTATTACTCAATGAACAAGCTGAAAAATTTTCAAGATCGAAAAATTTTTATTACGGCGAAGGCTGGGCACTTGTACAAACAGCTGAAGTGCTTATAGAGAAAGGCCAATTAAATAAAGCAGAACAAACAGCAAACAGGTTGGAACAATTAGCAATGCTGGCGAAAGATACAATGTTATATTGCCTTTCTTTGCTTCAGCAGGGACAGGTGAAAATGTACCAGGATCAGCCTGAACAAGCTATTTTGCTTATTGATAAGAGTATTACTTCCGGGTTAGGAAAAAAAATGAATAAGTATCTGGCTCTTGCTTTCAATGATCTTGGTTATTCATGGGGTTTACGGGGGGAATATGAAACGCAAGCTAAATTTACCCTTAAGTCACTTGGTATCTATGAAGAACTTGGGATAGATGCAGGAATCGCAATGACATTAAGCAACCTGTCAACGGTTTATTTTCAATTGGGACAAAAAGATAAAGCTATTGAATATGGAAAACGTTCATTAGTGTACAGGGAAAAGGCGAATGATATAGGAAGAATGTCTATTACTTGCTGTAACCTCAGCCAATATTATCTTGGGGTAAATGAAGCCGAGGCTACAAAGTACAAGGATCTCTGTATAAAATATGCAGCTCAGTCGGGTGATGAATCCCGGCTCATTCATTCATATATCACTTCTTCACTAATAGCCAATGGAAAGAATAATAACAAAGAAGCTTTTGAGTATGAATTAAAGATCATTGATTTGCTGGAAAGGTCAGGGTCTGATCAGCGGATGCTAGCCCGCCGCTATATTGCTGCCGCTTTTTATACCGCCAGGCTTGGGTATGATTCTACTGTAACTTTGGAGTATTATAATAAATCCATCAGTTTGTCACAAAAGTTGTCAGACAGGGCCAACCTGAAAGATGCCTATTTATATCTTTCAAACTACTATAGTAAAAAAGAAGATTTCAAAGGAGCTTATCTTAATTACAAAAAACACATATTATACAGGGACAGCCTTATCAGTAGTGATAAAGAACAAAAAATAGCAGAACTGGAAAGCCGCTACGAAGCCAGCCGGAAAGACAATGAAATTGAGAGATTGAATAATGAACAGAAAATACGTTTGCTTGAAATAGAAAAGCAAAAAGCCATCATTGCAGGAAACACAGCCATTGCTTTGCAAAGACAAAATGAAATTGATCTGCTTTCTAAATCAAAAGAATTACAAGAGGTAAAGATCAGGCAACAATCTGAAGAATTAGAAAAACAGGGTTTGGTAGCCAAAACAAATGCACAGCAATTACAACTCAGGGAAAAAGAAAACCAATTGAAAGGGAAACAGCTGGCAAACCAGAAAACGATCAGGAATCTTTTAGCCATCGGAATATTTCTTTTAGCATTGCTTGGGCTGGTTTGGCTCAACCGGTATCAACTCAAGAAAAAACTGGAGCAACAAAAAAATATGCAGGAAATGAGAAATAATATCAGCCGTGACTTGCATGACGATATCGGGGCATCTCTAAGTAATATCAATATCCTGAACGAATTGGCAAAACGGAATATGGATCAACCAGATAAATCAAAAGGGTATTTATCAAAAGCATCAGATGATATACAGCGTATTAGTGAATCCTTATCTGATATTGTTTGGAATATCAATCCAAAGTATGATGACCTGCAAAATTTGTTCATCCGGATGAAAAGGTATGCAGCCGATATGCTCGATGGGAAGAATATAAAAGGGGAGTTTGATTTTCCTGACAATATTCCTGATATCTCTTTAAGTATGACGCAGCGCAGGGACCTTTATCTCATCTTCAAAGAAGCAATAAATAATCTTACAAAATATTCTAAAGCTAACAATGCTGAGGTCAGAGTGGTTGCAAAAGAAAATCGAATTGAATTGCTTGTGAAAGATAATGGAAAAGGATTTGACAGAAAATCTATTCAATCAGGTAACGGTCTGCAGAATATGGAACAAAGAGCAAAGGCAATTGGAGCAGATATTGATATTTTTTCAAAACCCGGTGAGGGCACAACGATAAAGATGGAAATGAAAATTGTATAGACCTTTGCTACACAAATGTGTAATAGTTAATGATGCAACCTAGGAGTACTTTTGATAAAATGCCTTACCACCTTGTAATATTTGAGGATAATACCCGTTTGCGGCAGTCATTGGAAATACTTTTAAATGATGAGGTAAACTTCCAGGTCGCTGCTTCTTATCCTGACTGCGATATGGCTGATAAAGCCGTAGAAAAACACAATGCCGACCTGGTCGTAATGGATATAGATATGCCAGGCATAGGTGGGGTGGAAGGGGTAAGAAAAATAAAGAATATAAGGCCTGAAGTTAAGGTCGTTATGCATACGATGTTTGATGATGACAACCGGATATTTGATTCTATCTGTGCAGGTGCTGATGGTTATTTGTTGAAAAACACTTCACCCCTTCAACTGGTGAATGCGTTGCAGGAAGTGATGCAGGGTGGCGCACCCATGAGTCCATTTGTTGCACAGAAAGTTTTTCAACACTTCCGGCAAGTTAAACCGGCGTCTGAACAATTTCATATTACTAACAGGGAAAAAGAAATACTTGAACTATTGGTGAAAGGCAACTCTTATAAGATGATTGCTGATAAAAGTAATGTTACTATTGATACTGTAAAGAAACACCTTCAGAATATTTATCATAAACTTCATGTAAGCTGCGGAACAGAAGCCGTTGCAAAAGCGTTACTTCACAAAATTGTAAGGCCGGAATAACTACACAAAAGGGGTATTTCAAGACTACCTGAATTGGTCTTACTTTGGTTACGAAAAATTCAAAACATGAAAAGGCTGCTTTTCTTAGTTATATCCGCACTTTCAATACATTCATTTTCACAGACACCTACTTTGCCTCCAGGTACTAAACCCGGACAATTGCCTGCGCCAAGATTACAGCCACTTCCCAAAGCTGATTTACTCGTTACGGCTATCAGTTTTGTTTCCATGACGAATGGTTCAGGTTATAAACTGGTAACGATGTCTGTAACAATAAAAAATGCCGGTGGTATAAATACACCAGTTACAAAGCTAAAGGGTGAAAATGCCTGGGCGAGAGATGGCAGGCCGGATGGTTGGAAAAGAATGAATGAGTCGATAGATGTTCAGCCCATTAACCCTGGCTCTTCAATTACAATGGAATGTACCTTTCGTGTTGACCTTGCAACGGCTTCAAAAAAGTTCGCCGTCCGAGTCATTACAGATGTCAGCGGCCTTGTTACTGAATCCAATGAAAATAATAACCGGTCAAACCATGTTATCATTAACCCGTAATGCAGCAATTTATTTATACGATATTATTATTACTCAGTAGTCATTTTTCTTTTTCCCAGGGGAAATATGCAGGCTCTATGAAAAGATTGATAGGTGTGACCTATACAGATTCAGAAAATATTCCCGGGCTTAAGGGATGGGAATTTAAGAAAGGAAGTGTAATAACTGCAATGGATGAACCACATATGATTATAGCAAGTGTATACAGTAAAGGAAAAACATGGATCATCTTTTTTAGCATCATGGAAGATACTGCCAGTTCTGTTTATTCTATTATGGATGTGGCCGAACTTAAAAATGTATTACAGGGATGGGAAGTGTACACCACAACCTGTAGGAAAAATAAGATAGAGAATGTTGAGATCGTGGCTTTAGTTAAATGGTCACCCTCACAAGAGTTTTTGAAACCAGCGAAACAGGCTTGGCGTTTCAACAGGGATAAGAGAAGATTTGAATTTTTGAGTGTAAAAGGAATTGATTGTATCAATGAAGGATTAGAATAAATCATCACACCTAAATATTTTATTATGAAAATTGACCAATTACTTCCAGTGGTAAAAAAGCAAATACAAACCTGGCTGCTGTCAGTTGTTGTAATCATGCTTACTGTAAATAGCAATGCTCAGAACCCGGTGCTGACAAAAGCAACATCAAGTCATGCTCAGTTAAAACTCAACAAACGGTTTTATAACTCTGGGGATGTGCTTTCTGCCAGCATGAAATTTGGTGTTATAGCTCCTATGTACGATCAGTACGTTGTATTTGTATCTCCAAAAACCGGTGATGCAGAAGTGCTGAAATTAAGAGCTATTACCACTACTGAGTTTACAACAGAAGGAACTTTAAAAATATTGATCGGGTTGAATAAGGCAAGTAAGGATGGAGTATTAAGTACGGAGGCGGGTGAAGTAATAGTAGCATATTATTATAATAAGGATCTTAGTAAAGATCCTAAGCAGGTAAAGCAAACTAAAACCAATCAGCCTGATATCATTTCTGAATTTGCTTTTGTCCGTGAGAAGGAAAACACTAATACAGGATTTTTAATAAATAAAAAATATGCACTTAGCCAAAATGAAGCGGCTGATAATGCAGCTACATTATTAGTGGAAGGCCAGATGCCGGTACAGATTGCAAGGAATCAATTGATATTTTATAGTAACAATGCACAGCAATGGAAAGATTTTGTTGAATATAGCAAATGCAAACTTATTGCTACTATAGCCGGAAATGATGTAAAAAATACCGGTAACAACAAACCTGGAATAACAAATAATAACGTAGTTACTGCAGGCCCGACTATAGCCGGCAATGCAGGAGCAACTTACCTGGTCGAAGTTCCTGTTGCGGATCAGAATTTAAACGATCTTGGCCAATTACGTCAGTTTCTTGGCTATAAACAAAAACTTATTTGCAGTGATGAGGAGACAATGAAGATGATACAGTTTTGCGCAATGGCAAACCTTGATGGTTTTGCGGTTTCTTTGAATCCCAGGTTGCAATTTAACAGTGAAGAAACCGCAACCACATTAAAATACTTTAGCAATCCCGGTGATACAGAAAATCTGCCTGTAAGTTTTTCTCAGCCTTTAACAGATATTCGTAAAGTTTGGAATTATATGGCCATCTGGGACCGGGATAATGTGCCGGTCAATGTTGCCATACTGGATATGGGTTTTCATACAAATCCTGATTTCAGAAATGCTTCTACAATGAGGGAATGTGTTGCAGATGCACTATCAGTAAGATGTTCACCAGGTGCTGCACAGGGATTACCAACAGTGGGAAATAGTTTGTTTGGAGGAAGATCATGGCATGGTAACGGTGTTGTGTCAAGAATTTCAGGAGTACTGAATAATAATTTTGGTACAGCAGGTACAGGCGGCCAGGTTGCAGTACCCATGCTAATAAAAATGGCAGGTATAGAAACCTATGCATTCAACATAGGAGGTGCAATACGGTCTGCTGTGAACAATGGAGCCAATGTAATAAATATTAGTGCAGGTTTTCCATGCAGGGCATTAACAAGCATTGGAGATTTTACTTATTGTGATCCGGGTGTTCGTGGAGCTATTTGTGCTGCACTCTTTCCAATTGTTCAATCAGGTGCTGTGCTTGCATGTTCGGCATTAGGTTTTATTCCATTTGCTACAGAAATTTGTTTAAGTGTAGCCAGTTCAACTTACATTTCTGCATGTGTCGCTGCAATTGCAATCGGAAACCCAGGTGATGTAATTGCAAGTGCAGTTCAGTTTGCCAAAAGCAGAGGCGTACCGGTAGTAGCAAGTGCCGGCAATATTATTTCTCCGGCAAGCCTAGGTGCTATACCTGCTGAATTAAGGAATTTTGTAAATCTTGATATTAACAGAATGACAGTTGAAGACTGGGATATTGTTCCCGCAGGTTTGGATGATGTTATATGTGTAGGTGCATCTCATCCTTCTGCTTCAGTTGCAGATGTCGGAACTCCAAACTTTCCACCGTTTATACCGTTTGGTAATAACCAGGTTTTTGGTGCTAGAGTAGATGTATGGGCACCGGAAGACGGCCGCTATTTTGCACCAGCCAGTACGTCATCTTTGCCTTCACCCGGAACACCTGATGTATTGCAGGGAGAATTTGGAGGAACAAGTGCCTCTGCTCCTTTTATAACAGGATTGATTGCTGATGCAATGGCATTGAATCCCCAGTTTAACAGGAATACAAGCAGCAATGTTGGAAATATAGCACCTGAATTAAGAAGGTTACTTACAAGCACTGCATGGCCCTCTGGAAGAAGTGGTTTGCCAGCAGACAGCAGACGAAGAAACCTCGTAAACCCTATTGGCTTTTTAAAAGCTGTAGCATTTGCGCCTGGAAGTCCGATACCAAATTTTTCAACTTCTGTTTATGGTGACAACTGGAATGTAGAGACTACTGAAAACTCTGATGATGTAACACCCACGGTGATTGCTTATTCAAGCAGTGGTGCTACAAGAACAGGTTCTATTATCAGCATACCAGGAAGTGGCGGTGCTGCAGCCATTACAGATATTGACAGATACAGGATCAATGTACTATCTACTTACCGCCCGGTAGCAGGTGAAATGATATCGGTAAAATTGAGAACCCCAACTGGAAGCCGTTTTGGCAACCTTACTATTAATGGAACAGGCTTAAGTTTAGTACGTACAAATGTCTTAGGAGCAAATGAAGAAGAGAAAATATACCAGGGGCCAGCAGTAAGTGCGGGAATGACTCTTGATTTTGTAGTGCAAGGGGCTACTCCAAACCAGGATAATATTTATCTCTTAAGTATTGGAAATGCAGTTGCGCCACGATCTGAATCTGTTGTAACAGCAACACTGACTGATATTACAACAGAATTATGTCCCACTACTTTGGAAAGAGGTGACAGGGAATTTGGAGGCGGCCCATTGATTAATATCACGGCAAGATTAGAAAGAACCGCAGATGAAAGTGGTATAGACGTAATTATCAATTACAGAGCAGAAGAAACAGGTGGAGACCGTACAACTGCAACAGGCGAATTTCGTCAGAGGGTTTTCAATGCAGCAGCAGGTACCCGGATCGTTGCAATAAGCCCATCCATGTCATCTTCCAGTGTTGTCAACTTCAGGGGTGCTGGTGCAGGTGCCGAATTTGGAATTTGTAATGAAGGTGTAGTGCAGCAAGCACCTGTTACAGGTGGATTAATACGAAGAATTGTGGTTGTTGGCGACACGGGTGGTAATGATGTAAGTGCTGGTGGTGGCTGTCGCTGTGATACAAAGATCAAGAGTATAAATTTTAACCCGATTTCAATTACTACACTTCCCAGATAATAGTAAAAAAATATTCTAAAGGCTGGTTTATTAATGAACCAGCCTTTGGAATTTCAGGAACTACACAAATGTGTAATTGTTTTCGCTTCAACATAGTTCTACTTTCATAATATGTTTTTATTTATAAAATAAATCTTGTAACATGAAAATTATAATTGCCATTCTGATCATTTGCATTGCATTTACTCACTCAGATGCACAATCGGTTCGTCAGCAAATCAAAGACAGGACAAAGCAAAAGGCTAACAATAAAGTAGATGAGGTTATTGATAAAGGTTTAAATAAAGCGGAGAATAAAGTGGATAGTGTTCTTGTAAAAAAAGATAAACAGAAAACGACTGGTACAAACAGCGAAGCAACAAACGAATCCTCAAATTCAGAAACTGATAATAATCCAGAAAATATCGTATCTGGCACAACAGACAACTCAGCCGTAAAAGCCATAAGGATCAACAGCAGCTCAGATTTTATAGCAGGTGAAAACCTGATTTTTGAAGATAATTTTTCGGAAGATGCGTTGAATGATTTCCCGGCAAAATGGAATACAAACGGAAGCGGAAAAATTGTAACAATCGATGGTATTGAAGGTAAATGGCTTGATATAGCTCATAACTCAATCGTTAACCCCGTGATGAACATGGCCCTGCCTGAAAACTGTACGATAGAATTCGATCTATTCCTGCAATCAGATGGACAACGAACAACTCCATTTATACAATTTGGCTTAACACCTGTAAGAGATATTCTGAGGGAAGATATGTTTTATAAAGACAGATTCTTTTTTAATATTCATCGCTATACAGAGAATGATGGCAAAACAATTGAATATGGTCTGAAGAATGATGTAATCGGAAATAAAAGCGATTTTCCAATTGGTAATTATACAAATAAAGTGCTTCATGTTTCTATGGTTATTAATAAAACAAGGATTCGTATTTACTTGGATAATCAGAAGTTGATAGACTTGCCTCGGGCAATTACATCTGAAATGCGTAACAATTTCTTTATTAACAATAATTATATTATTCCTGCATCTGAAATTGGATTGCTGGTCAGTAATGTTCGTATCGCTTCAGCTGAAACTGATGCCAGAAGTTTACTGATCAAACAATTGATGGAAGAAGGCAAAACATCAACCAGTGATATTTTATTTGATGTAAACAGTGATGTAATTAAAACAGAATCTTACTCAATTATCAACCAGTTCGGAGAAGCTATGAAAACCAATCCAGGTTTAAGAATAAAAATAACGGGACATACAGACAGCGATGGAACGGAAGCAAGCAACCTTCTTCTTTCACAAGAAAGAGCAGCAGCTGTTAAAAAATACATTACTGAAAACTTTTCAGTTGCGGGAACAAGAATTCAAACTGACGGTAAGGGTGAATTGCAGCCAATAGCTGCTAATACAACAACTGAGGGAAAAGCAAAAAACAGGAGAGTTGAGTTTATCAAACTCTGAAATAATATTTCAATAAATGTAATTTAAGTCAATGAGAAATTCAATTACAATTTTATTTATTTCAGCTAATGGAGATTTGGAATTCATTTGATCCCGTTAACTATTAAAATTTAGTGAACAATTACGTTTATTTTTTATGATAAATCACATGAGAAAAATATTGATTCTTGTATTTCTCTTTCAGCAACCCTTTTTATCAGCACAGCCTGTGCTGCATGAAACCACCCAATCATGGTTCGACGCAATTTTAAAAGCTGATGTTGTAACTGGTGCAAGTAATCCTGAGGTTATATTCCCTAATTCAACATCTTTTTGTTTTGATAAACGATTGGAAATACAGGTCTCTGATGGAACCAGGGAAGGTAAATTCTGTATGTTTATTGATACACAAAAGGGAATAGTGGGGTATTTCCCTACAAAAACAAATGTCTGTGAGCTACGTCCCGGTGATGAAAAGTTTATGTTCACAGTTATTTCTTTAAAAGGCAATTCTTATTATTATGTCACTGGAAAAAAAAATAATCAAATTCAAAAAAAAGTAATGACTGTTAATAGCTTGCAAAACAGAAATAATATGAATGAAAATTGGGGAAATATGGTTTTGCAAAAAACAAATGAAACAAAACTTTTTTATGGAGGTATTGAGGCAAGGGCTTATATCAATTCTGGTCCTGCAGAATCAAGAGTAAAGTATTTTATTTATAGTAAAAGTTATCCTGCGCAGATTCAATTGAAAAGATCAAAATACCTGGGAAATTTAATGGTAGGATATCAGATGGCAACCAGTGGATTGTGCTTAATTATGGAAGCAGGTACTTTACAAAGTATCAATACGGTAAATTTGATAGAGGATGAAAATACATGTTTTGATCCTTCCTCATTTAATGTAATGGAAGAAGAATACCTTTCAAAAATGACTGATAAAATCGGCGTAGAACGATTTAAACAGGAAAGCAAAATAAATAAAGGTTTTACAGGTCCATGTGCTGACATTAAATATCTTATTGCTGAGTTTACGCTGCAAAGCCTAAGAAGACAAGAACAGCAGTTGTCAACCTATGTTCTTGATAATACGCTAACCAGTGATCCTGCGGCAAGAGCTATGATAAGTGCTTTATATAATTACGAAGACCAGATTATGATTATGATTTACACACAAGAATTAAAAATATGTGAAACACAAGACTTGTTAAATAAAACTACTTCTGCGGCTACTCAAAACACATTAAATAGTAAGTTGTCATGTTTACGTCTGGAATTAGGGAAAATGC
>CAYVSH010000102.1:0-11240 GCA_964453625.1 uncultured Chitinophaga sp. | reverse complement strand
TCATCATGAAACTGCACAAGAGTTTTTTACCAAACTGAATGATGCCGGTGAACTGGAAATAAAAGAAACAGAACAATATTTTGATGAAGAAGCCAGTACTTTTCTGGCAGACCGTTTTATAAAAGGCACTTGTCCAAATTGCAGTAGCGACCGGGCCTTTGGTGATCAATGTGAGAATTGCGGAAGAACACTGAGTCCGGATGAACTGATAAATCCTGTAAGTACATTAAGCGGAAAAACACCGATCAAGAAAAAAACATCACATTGGTATTTGCCTTTGGGAAAACATGAACAGTTTTTAAGAGATTGGATATTAAAAGAACATAAGGATGACTGGCGGCCAACTGTAGTTGGTCAATGCAAAGGATGGATAGATGGCGGTTTGCAATCAAGAGCTGTAACCAGAGATCTTGATTGGGGAGTGAAAGTTCCACTGAAAGATGCGGAAGGAAAAGTTCTTTATGTATGGTTTGATGCCCCGATCGGTTATATAAGTGCAACCAAACAATGGGCAATAGATAATAATAAAGACTGGAAAACTTATTGGGAAGATAAAGAAACAAAGCTTGTTCATTTTATCGGCAAAGACAATATTGTTTTCCATTGCATTATATTCCCCATCATGCTGAAACTGCATGGAAATATTTTGCCTGATAATGTTCCGGCCAATGAGTTTTTGAATCTTGAAGGCGATAAGATGAGTACCAGCAGAAACTGGAAGCTGGAAATGAGAGATTACATCAATGATTTTGTAAAAAAAGAAAATGGAGGCGGCCAATGTGTAGATATGCTTCGTTACTACCTTACACAAATTGCACCTGAAACCAAAGACAGTGAATTTACATGGAAAGGTTTCCAGGATGCGGTGAATAGTGAACTGGTTTCAATTTTTGGCAACTTCATCAACAGAACTTGGGTGCTGATGCACAAACTTTGCGGTGGAAAAGTTCCGGCATTGCATACTGAACTAATAGATGAGAATGATAAAACATTGATTGCCGAAATTGAAAAAGCAAAAAATACTATTGAAGAATTATTAGAGCAGTATAAATTCAGGGAAGCATTGTTTGAAGTGATTGAATTGAGCCGGAAGGGAAATCAATACATGCAAAAGAAAGAGCCGTGGATTGTTGCAAAACAGGCCTCCCCAAACCCCTCCGAAGGAGGGGCTTCGGATGCACAAAAAAGTATTGACAACACGATGCACCTTTGCTTACAGCTTTCGGCCAATCTTGCAATTCTCATTAATCCATTTTTGCCAAACACGGCGAAGACTATGTTGCATATGATGAAAGTGGTAGACAAAATGCTGGATTGGCAAAATGCGGGCAAATTAAAATTATTAAGTGTCGGTTATAGCTTAAGAGAACCACAATTACTTTTCAGAAAAATTGAAGACACAGAAATAGCAGAACAAATAGAAAAACTGAAAGCAGGATTAAAAGAATCTGCAACTGCTACAAAAGAAAACAAACCAAAACAATCAAAACCTATGATACAATTTGATGATTTTGCCAAACTGGAATTAAAAGCCGGAACAGTAACAGCCTGTGAGAAAGTGGAAAAAGCGGATAAGCTATTGAAACTGGAAGTGGATCTTGGCACTGAAAAAAGAACCATTGTTTCAGGCATAGCCATGCATTACAATGCAGAGGAAATGATTGGCAAACAGGTTGTCGTTGTTACTAACCTTGCACCTAGAAAAATGAAAGGCATAGAAAGCCAGGGAATGATACTAACAGCTGAAGACAGTGATGGAAAACTACAATTACTGAAACCAGAAAACCCTGTTTCACCCGGCTCAAATGTTAGTTAACCGATAAACTTTTGTAAAAACCCCGTCAGTTTTAAAAGGAGACGGGGTTTTCTATTTTAAGCCCCGCTTGTTTTAGTAAATTCACATCTAAATCATTTCCGCACCTTGACGGTAAAACCTACAAGAAGAAAATTTCTCCGCATTATTGCTATTGTACTCGGGATACTGCTTGTATTGCTGACTGCTTTTCATTTCTGGTTTAAGTACCATGCCAAACAAATGCTTGAAGACCTCGTTGAATCAAAATCAAATGGAAAACTCAAGATGAAGGTGGGAAAATTCAAGTTTGGCTATTTTAATAAAAAGATGGAAATGGACAATGTTGTTTTCTATAATACCGATACCGTAAATGAAAACACAGCTTACCGCTTTACAGTTGATAAGATTAAAATGAGAGCAAGAGGCATACTGTCAATTCTCCTTGAAAACCGTTTCTTGATAGATTCTCTTACATTATATCAGCCAGATATAACTGTTACAAGATTAAAAGTAGCAGACAAAGATGATAAGAAGAACAAAAGAGAGGTTTCTATACCAGAAGAAATGGGTAAAGTATATAACTCTATTCAGGATGCCCTTTCTGTATTGAAAGTAACCCGTTTCAGAATTGATGGCGGCAAGTTTACGCTTATCAACAAAATACAAGACAACCAGCGACCACTTAATATCAGCAATATTAATTTCCAGATTGAGAATTTTCTTATTGACACCGGAAGTTCCATTAATCGGCAAAAAATCCTATTCAGTGACAACGTAACCCTTAACTCCCATAACCAGGATATTCTTCTGCCCGATAGCCGGCACCGCATCAGCTTCAAAAATTTCAATATCAACCTGAAAAAAAAATTAGTAGTATTCGACAGTTGCACCATTGCCGCCAACCGGACCGAGAGTAGTCAATCATCCTTCAATGTATTTTTTGACAAACTTTCTCTTACCAATATTGATTTTGACACATTATATAAGGCTGAAGTTATTAAAGCTGACTCTGTGTATTGTGTCAATCCAAAGTTTGACCTGAAGGTAGAGATCGTAAAAAAGAAAGAAGGAGAAAAATCGCCACCAAAATTAGAGAACATAATCAAGCAACTTACAGGCGACCTGTTGCTGACCCATGTGGTGGTAAGCAACGCAGATATTAACATTGAAACAACTAAGAATGGGATACCCAGTTCATTTACATTCACAGAAAATAATTTTGAAATGGAAGGTCTCACTGTAGACCAGGGTGCTGCCAAGCCTATCAAAGTGGAAAGATTTGCGATGGCTATACGTAACTATGAAAATTTTTTAAAAGACAGTACTTACAATATAAAATTCGACAGTATTCTTTTTAAAGATGATCGTATATCATTAAGTAATTTTCATTTTGAAAAATATATCAATGGAAAGCCAATAAACAGGTTTATCATCCCGCAATTTTATCTCGGTGGTCTGTCCTGGGATGATCTTGTATTTGAGAATAAATTAAAAGCAGAGCAAGCCATACTTTTTAATCCGGATATTCATTATACTGTAAATACTGCCAAACAAAAAAAAGGACAGCAGTCGGTTTTTCAGGCATTAGGGGTTATTAATGAGTTTATGGACCTGCAATTCCTCAATATAGTTGATGGCAATATAGACCACCAAATAAAAAAGGATCTCCAGTTACAACTTTACAAGGCAAATCTTTCAGTAGAAAGCAATTCTTTGTTGGCTTCTAAAAAACTGGCGGCCATAAAAAACTCTCTTACAGATTTAAAGTTTAAAAAAGGTGTTTTGCTATCTGGCGATCTGGTTATTGAATTAAAAGAACTCCGATATATCGGCAACAGTGGTTTCTTTGAAGCCGCTTCGCTACAAGTAAATGACAAAAGCAAAACCATAGAATTGCTGGCAGAAGATGTAGCAATAGACAAAATGATTGTTGATGAAAAATCAGGCAATATAGACGCAGAAGGGATTACCTGGGAGAAAGCAGACGTAAGGTTAAACATAAAAAAGAAAGATTCAAGTAATTATGGGGCGAATCTAAATCTAAAACGCATTTCCGGGCAAAATACCATGCTCAGCCTGGTTAACAGAAGTATGAATATTTCCGCTTTGCTAAAAAACATTTCGCTTTCAGAACTGATAAAGAATACGGGTGATAAATTACTGATTACCGGGTTAAGTGCAGAGGGAAACAACTTTTTACTGAATGACAAGAGTAAAATTTTTTCAGCAGAAAGTTTTGCAGTTCATGACAACAAAAATTCCGGGTTTAAAAGATTATTTTACTCAGATAACACCTCAACCTCTGATTTTGAATTTACTGCCCCATCCCTTTCATTAGTACCGGATGTTCAATCCCTGCTCAACGGAGATTTTATAGCCAGGTATGTTATGGTTGATAAACCAGTTATCCACTTTGAACTGAAAGCAGGAGGAAAACCGGACAAGTCAAACCTTCCACTTATAAACATCAATAATCTACAGGTATCTCAGCCTGAAATTTATTTCACACAAAGATCAGATAGCAGCAGCTATTCATTAAATTGGAATGGGAATAAAGATGCAAGCAACTTTCTTCGCTTATCAGGCATTAGATCGAATCCTGAAAACGAATTAGTTTCAATTGACCGCCTGGGTTTTTATTTAACAAAGTCTATTTTCTCAGGCAATTCAGGCAAAACCTTCAATACAGGAAAAGGAAACCTTGAAGGTGAAATAAATGACTTCAGGTTATCCCGGCAACCCGGCCACTCAATAAAATGGACAGCTGCTATCAGTAGTCTTAAAGCAAAAGACTTCCTACTGGACAGTGTAGGGAAAAGCAATGCAAATATTGATATTCTGTCAGCAGATCTAAACCAATTATATATCAGTTCTTCCACTATAAATAACCTTGAAAAAATAATTTCTTCCAACACCAAGTTTAGCGTAAACAACTTCTCCGGATCCTATAAAGATTCAATAACTCTTTTCAACTGGTATAATGCAAACTTTGTACGTAGTAATAATAATTTTATTCTTGATTCAGTAAGCTATCGCCCTGCAGCTGAAATGGATTCATTTCTTGCCCGTCAAGATTTTCAAACGGATTACATTACTTTCAAAACAGGATCTGTCAATATCAGCAACTTTGATCTTGATAATTATGTCAGTAATGATATACTAAATGCTGAAAAAATTCATATCCATGATGCCTATTTCAGTGATTACAAGGACAAGAATATTCCTTTCAATCCCGGATTGATCAAACCACTGCCTGCTGGCTTATTAAAAAAAATTCCATTCAATGTAGCCGTAAACACAATCGAAATAGATAACGGAAAAGTTGATTATACCGAAAGAAGCGATAAAACTGGAATGGCTGGGCATATTCCTGTTACACGGATGAAGCTGAGATTTGAAAATCTTAAAAATTACAATATCAAAACTTCCGATACCCTCTTTATGGAGGCAACGGGGTTTTTACTGGATACAGCTTGGGCTGAGCTAAAAGTAAAACAATCATATAGTGATGATCAGTCAGGATTCCTGCTAACATTCCGTTTACGACCCGGTGATTTGAAAGTGGTAAACCCCGTATTGATCCCATTAGCATCTGTAAAACTTGAATCGGGATTCCTGGATAGTCTTGCAGTAACAGTGTATGGAAGGGAAGCTGTTGCAATGGGTGAAATAAAAATGTTTTATCATGACCTGAAAATAAAATTTCTAAACAATGGTGAAGAAAGAAAGAAAAAGTTCCTGCTTGGTTTGAAAACTTTTCTGGCCAATAGTTTTGTAGTAAGAAAGAATAATAAATCGAAAACAGGACAGGTCTTTTATTTACGAAACAGGGACAAGTCTTTTATTAATTATTATATCAAAATCATCGGAAGTGGTGTTGCCAGCAGCATTGGAGCTAAAAACAATAAAAAACTTATAAAGAAATACCAACGGGAATCAAGAAATAAATGATTATCCCCATCAGCAGAATTTAAATAGATATAAGATTCAACCAAACAATATCTTTCTCAAAAACTCTTACCTTCGAATATTAAATAGTTGCATAACTAACTAATTTTATCAAATGTCAAAAAGAATCATCAAGAAAGTAGCAGTTTTAGGAAGCGGTGTAATGGGTTCAAGAATTGCCTGTCATTTTGCAGGAGTTGGTTTACAGGTTTTATTATTGGATATTGTTCCTAAAGATGTAGCAAAAGATGCAAAACCAGCTGAGAGAAATAAAATAGTGAATGATGCATTGACGGCAGCAATAAAAAGCAATCCATCACCAGTATATACCAAAGATGTAGTCAAAAGAATAACTACAGGGAATTTCGAAGACAATATGAAAGATATTGCCAACTGCGATTGGGTGATTGAAGTAGTGGTGGAAAGGTTAGACATTAAGAAGATCATCTTCGACCAGGTAGAACAACATCGCAAACCGGGTACATTGATCACTTCCAATACTTCCGGTATTCCTATTTACATGATGGCTGAAGGAAGAAGCGATGATTTTAAAAAACATTTCTGTGGTACTCACTTTTTTAATCCTCCAAGATATTTACGCTTATTAGAAATTATCCCTACACCACACACCGATCCGGAAGTGGTTGACTTCCTCATGAACTATGGCGATCTCTACCTTGGAAAGACAACTGTGTTATGTAAAGACACACCAGCTTTTATCGCCAACAGGGTTGGTGTATTTGGTATGATGGCCATTATGAATGTAAAAGAAAAACTGAAACTGAGTATAGATGAAATAGATGCAATGACAGGACCCATAATTGGCCGGCCAAAATCTGCTACATTCCGCACCGGTGATGTAGTAGGATTAGATACATTGGTAAAAGTGGCAAAAGGTGTTGCCGATAATTGTCCTGATGATGAAGCAAAAGATCAGTTCAATATTCCGGCATGGTTAGATAAAATGATTGCCAATAACTGGCTGGGCGATAAAACAGGACAAGGCTTTTTCAAGAAAACAAAGAATGAAAAAGGTGAAAAAGAAATATTGACGCTGAACCTGGACACAATGGAGTATGGACCAAGAGTGAAACCGAAGTTTGCAACACTGGAAGCTGCCAAACCCATTGATGACCTGTATAGCCGTTTGAAGATGCTGGTAGCAGGACAGGATAAAGCCGGTGAGTTCTATCGTCTTTTTCATTATGGATTATTCTCTTATATTTCTCACCGAATTCCTGAAATAAGTGATGAACTATATAGAGTTGATGATGCGATGATGGCAGGCTTTGGCTGGGAGATCGGCGCATTTGAAAGCTGGGATGTTTTGGGTGTTGCTAAAACGACCGAAGCAATGAAAACAGCTGGCTATAAAGTGGCTCCATGGGTGGATGAAATGCTGGCTGCAGGTAATAAATCATTCTATAAAGTAGAGGCAGGTAAAAAATATTTTTACGATCAGAATAGTAAATCCTATAAGCCATTACCTGGTGGCGAAGCTTTTATTGTAATGAGCAATTACACTGATAAACAGATATGGAAAAACGGTAGCTGCCGTTTATATGATCTGGGTAATGATGTGCTCGGTCTGCAATGGTTCACCAAGATGGGAAGTATTGGCGGGGATGTATTAAGTGGCATTCAAACGGCGATAGAGAAAGCAGAAAAGAATTATAAAGGATTAGTGATTGCCAATGAAGGTCCCAATTTTTCTGCCGGCGCCAATGTAGGAATGATCTTCATGCTGGCAATTGACCAGGAGTATGATGAACTGGATATGGCTATCCGGATGTTCCAAAATACGATGATGAGAGTACGGTACTCTTCTATCCCAGTTGTAACAGCCCCACATGGTTTAGCATTAGGCGGTGCCTGCGAGTTAAGTTTACATGCTGATAAATGCTGCCCTGCTGCAGAAACATATACCGGATTAGTTGAACTGGGTGTTGGTTTGATTCCCGGCGGTGGTGGTACTAAAGAGTTTGTCCTAAGAGCATCAGATGAAATGCATGAGGACGAACCAGAGACAATTACACTAAAGAACCGATTCCTTTCAATTGCAACTGCAAAGGTTGCTACTTCTGCTGCTGAAGGATTTGGGTTAGGTATTTACAGAAAAGGATTGGATGAAATAGTGATGAACCAGGGAAGAAGAATTGCAGAAGCAAAGAAATCAGTTATCGAAATGTTTGACAGTGGCTATACTACTCCCATACAACGAAAAGATATAAAAGTATTGGGTCAATCCGCATTGGGTGCTTTATACTCCGGTATACATGCCATGAAGACCGCTAATTATGCTACTGAACATGACTCTGTTGTGGCCAAGAAATTAGCATACGTAATGTGTGGTGGTGACCTAAGTGAACAGACTTTAGTTTCAGAACAATACTTATTAGACCTGGAAAGAGAAGCATTCCTTTCTTTATGTGGCGAAAAGAAAACACTTGAAAGAATTCAGAGTGTATTGAAGAGTGGCAGACCGATAAGAAACTAAACACAGCAAGCTATAGCTATCTAAAAGCCACATTCTTCGATGGCTTTTTTATAATCGAGCTATTACTAATTGATTTACCCACATTAATTAGGCAATACTGATTTGTTAGTATATTTATCTACACCAAAACCTTAACCAAATGCAGGTAACTGTTGTCGACTTCGCTAAAGACCGGATCGTTTATAATATGACCGGCTGCACAAAAGAAGAACTTGAAAACAAACTCAATCTCTTTTTTTCGTCTGAAGGGTATAAAATAAAGAAAACAGAAGGAGACTCTACCACCTATGAAAAAGGTAACCGGGTTATGCGTATCCTGTTCGGTGCCTTTGTAAAATACCATAAGCAAACAGTAACAATAAAAAATGAGAGAGAACTTTTCTCTGTATTAATGCACAGGGATTCAAGTGGCATGTCTGGTGGCCTTATTGGTATGAACCAGGTAAAAAAAGAATTTGCAAGATTGGGTGAGGCTTTTAAAGCCTATTTTAAATAATTTTTCCAGCTTTAAAAAAGTAATATGAAAAAATATTTCTGCCTGGCAATTTTCAATCTGTACATCTGCCTTGCTTACGGACAGGTTAATTATTCCGGTACATATGGATATAACATTTCGATGGATGCTGCTCAGATTCCAAAAGAAATAACTTCTGTTCCGGGCGGAGTGCTGGTGCTGCTAAAAATGGAAGACAACCAATATCGCTTCTGGTTGGATGTGTTGAATGGCCCCCCGGGTTTTAACCGGGGCGAAACTGATGGCACCATTACTTTTAAAAATGATACGGCCTCATTTGATAATACATTTGAAGATGCTGAAAACCCCTGTATACTGAAATTTAAAAAGACTGGTAAAATCATTACCATTAACTCCGGATCAACTTCCTTTAATTGCGGGTTTGGGAATGGAGTAAATGCTGATGGTGAATATATATGGAAAAAAAAACAAGAACCACTTGATAATAATTGGCTGAAAAAACAATACCCTCAGGCACCAACAATAATACTCCGGCAACAGGTAGAACTTTTCAAAGATGAAAATGCTACCCAGCCATTCAGTCCGAAAAAATACCTGGCAAAAGGAACTACCATATTAAATATTGCAGAAACAGATGTTGCAACATATACAGAGCTAATAGCAGCAGATGGCTCTTTCAAATATGGATGGATAAAAAAGACGGGGGTTAAATAATTCCACAATTACACATGGGTATTGCAGAAATTGCGAACAACTGTATCATTATTTACTCCCATATTATTACATATGGTAATGCAGCCAATGAAGAGATAACGGAATTGATCCGGGATGAAATAGAAACCATGTGGAATGAACCTAAAGCTGCTTTATTGCACGAAGGAATACTCACCAAGGTGGAATTTAAAATAACTGCAACCTGTAATCATGCAATAACAGATATTGATATTTATCGGAACCTGGATGGTCGCAACAATTATTTCAGGATAGAAAAGTTTGCACATGGCAACATCTCATTCGTTGATGGATTAGGTTGCAATAGTGGCTATTTTAAATTGGAAAATCTTTATAAAGGTTCTACTACGGCTGCCCATGAATATGGACATACATTAGGACTGGATCATCCGGAAGATACTGACTTTCGTGGCAAAGGAGTTCCTGGTATTATGTATCCAAGGGGAACATTGGTTGACCCGCAATACCAATATGATCCTGATAAACCAGCAGGCACAATAGGCGGTACCATGCACCCGATGTACAGAAAAGTAAAGCAAGAAGATGTGGAACAACTTCAACTACACAAACTGCATTTTGAAAATAACAAAGCGATCATCGGGGCATTTACTAATTACTGGCACCCTGACCATTCAACGATCAGTGATTCGGAAGAACTATGATATAGTTTCACTTTTCACTGCACTTTCAATTTTATCATAGTTGAATTGAAAACCGGTTGCGAGTAACTTTTCCGCACTTACTGTAGCACTTTTTAATATTTCGATGCTCATTTCACCCAGCATGATCTTCAATAAAAAAAGAGGTACATAAAATGGTATATAAAATTTTTGCCGTGCCTTTGCTAAAGCGATTACCAGCTCCTTGTTAGAAACAGGATAAGGAGCTACTGCATTGTATTCTCCTTGTATCATTTCATTTTCTATTGCTGATATATAGATATTGACCAGGTCATCAATATGTATCCAGCTAATGACCTGCTTTCCGCTTCCTAAAATGGCCGCCACACCAAACTTCAACGGCCGCAAAAATTCTTTTAATGCACCACCTTCTTTACTTAATACAATGCCGGTTCTTACATACACTACTCTTTTTCCAAGTTCAATAACTGGCTTAGTACTTTCTTCCCATTCTTTACAGGTTCTGCCTAAAAAATCATTTGAAAATGGGTCTTTCTCTGTAAACGGATCTGGGTTGGGTACAACCGGATCAGGGCCATACCACCCAATGGCTGATGAACTAATTAAAGCCTTTACTTTATTTGGAATTGTTCGTAAGCTTTCAACCAGCAGCTCACCACTCTTTATCCTGCTTTCAACTATTTCCTGTTTTCTTCTCTTTGTCCAGCGTTTATCTGCAACACCGGCCCCTGCAAGGTGAACGATATGTGTAACCCGCAAAAAAACCGACTCGTCTATAGTCATATTATTGATATCCCATGTGGCATAACTAAGGTTTGGGATGTTTGACTGCTTGTTCTTTTGCCTTGTTAAAATGATAACATGATAACCCCTTGAAAGAAGGGCTTTTGACAGTGCCTTACCAATTAAGCCTGTGCCACCTGTGATCAGTATCGTTTTTATTTTATCCATTGGAAGTGTATGATTAAAGGTATAACAACCTTATATCAATATTGTTACATTTAGTTACCTGAATTCTTTTATCTTCAAGCCAAAATTTTTAAACATGAGTGTTGTCCTCTCAATTCAGCAGATGAGCAAAAATTATGGACCTGTACTTGCACTGAATAATGTTTCATTTGATGTACCAAAAGGAAGTGTGTTTGGCATACT
>CAYVSH010000101.1:0-11267 GCA_964453625.1 uncultured Chitinophaga sp. | reverse complement strand
TGGCTGGTTACATTGGATGAATTACAATCATTTGAAATTCCTGCAAAGGAGAATCATACCGGCACCAACTGGAACCTGAATATGAAATGCTGGGTAAATGGTAAGCAGGTAAGTGAAGGCAATGTGGGTGATATGGACTGGACCTTTGCAGAAATCATTGAAAGAGCATCATATGGAGTTGATCTTTATCCCGGTGATGTGATTGGCAGTGGCACAGTGGGCACAGGATGTTTTCTTGAACTTAATGGCACAGGAAAACTAAATGATCCCGAATACCAGGAACAATGGTTGCAGGCAGGTGATGTGGTAGAAATGGAAATTGACGGATTGGGAAAACTAAGTAATACGATTGTGGCGGAAGAAACGGATTGGAGTATTTTGGGATTGAAGAAATAAGGTTTAACCGCAGAGAACATGAGTAAAAAGAGTTAACGCTGAGATATATGACAAGAGAAAGATTAAATGAATTAGGCGGAATCATTCTTGATGCATGTATTACAGTTCACCGTGAACTAGGACCAGGTTTATTGGAATCAGCATATGTTACTGCTTTAGCAAAAGAAATACAAATAAGAAATATTAAAGTCAGGTTACAGGTTCCTGTTGAAATGGAATACAAAGGGGAATTTTTGGGTAAAGTATATGTGATGGACATTTTGGTTGAAGATGAAATAATCCTTGAAATAAAATCCGTAGTTGCAATGGAGCCAATATTTAAAGCACAGTTAATAACATATCTCAAACTGGCTAATAAAAATCTCGGCTACCTTATTAATTTCAATGTGCCTTTACTAAAAGATGGTTTTACCAGGATTGTATATAATTTTTAAGTCTGCGAAAACACAGCATCTCTTATTCTCTGCGGTTAAACACATACAATGATATTAGATTTAACAACACTTAAGCCTGCTGAAAAGCAATACTATTTGCAACATGTCATTGCACCCAGGCCTATTTGCTTTGCATCAACTATTGACAAAGCAGGCAATGTAAACCTGAGTCCATTTAGCTTTTTTAATTTATTTTCTTCCAATCCACCTGTTGTCATTTTTTCTCCGGCAAGAAGAGTAAGGGATAATACAACCAAACATACATTGCAAAACGTACTGGAAGTTCCGGAAGTGGTTATCAATATCGTTACCTACGATATGGTACAGCAGATGTCATTATCAAGTTGTGAATATCCTAAAGATGTGAATGAATTTACCAAAGCAGGTTTTACAGCAATACCAGCTTCGAAAGTAAAACCGCCGATGGTAAAAGAAAGCAAAGTGCAGCTTGAATGCAAAGTGCTTGAAGTAAAACCACTTGGTAGTGAAGGCGGTGCCGGGCAATTAGTGATCTGCGAAGTGCTGGTAATACATATTGCAGATGAACTATTGGATGAAAATAAAAAACTGGATCAGCGAAAAATCAATCATGTAGCAAGATTGGGTGGCGACTGGTATTGCAAAGTAGATGAAACAAATCTCTTCCAGGTGGCAAAGCCAAATACACAATTAGGAATCGGCATAGACTCTTTACCAGCATCCATCCGCAACAGTAAGTATTTAACAGGTAATGATCTTGGGCAATTGGCTAATGTTGAAGAATTACCAGTAGTGGACCCGTCTTTCGATGATGCACATTTAAAACAGATCATTCAGTATTACAGCATCAACCCGGAAGAGATGGAAAAAGAACTTCACCTGTATGCCCAAAAACTTCTAAAATCGGGAGGTGTTACAGCTGCCTGGCAGGTTTTACTGGCTGATACCTGATATTTTTTTTCTGCTATTAGTTGTTTACCTTTAAACAGAAAAAAAGGGTTGTTCTATGAAAAGAAAAAGAACACCATATTGCCTGCTTATTATTGTATGCTGCTTTCAATTTTTTTCCTGTGTACCAGCAAAAAAAGTTGCTTCACACAAACAAAAGCTAACGATTGTAGACAGCCAGTTAGTTTCCCATAACAAACAACTAACTGAAGTTGATAAACTTCGTCAGAAAAAACAGGATGATAACCAGATCAGTGATACCGCCAATTATAAGATTCAAAAATTTATTGAGAAAACGAACATTGAAATAAAAAATCTCGTTGACCAAAACGAAGTTCTTATTGGCGATATAGCAGTTGATAAGAAAGACTGGGAGAATTTAAAAAAAGCATTGGCTTTTGCTAGAAATACAGAATCACTTATCGGAAAAAAAATATCCTTACTTACAGAATTAATCAATCGCAACACAGTATTAAAATTTGACCAGGATGTAATATTTGGGCCGGGCCAGTATACACTTTCTCCTGAAGTTGAAAAATCTATAGCAAAAACTTTTGAACCTGTAACAAAGGAGATAGACTATTTTATCAATAAGTATCCTGACTTTCCATTATCCCTGGTCATAACAGCCAAAGGTTATGCTGATGCTACTACTATTGCAGAAGGCAGCAACTTATATAAAAAATTAGAGGAAAGAATGAAACTTTCAGGCAAAAAGCCACTTAACAATGCAGACCTGAACCAGGAGCTATCCAATGCAAGGGCACAATCCGTAATAGAGCTTCTAAAGACATTTACCGTTGGGAAGTCTAAAGACGGAACAACTATCAAGAATATTTTATATCTCTATGAGGGAAAGGGTGAAAAATTTCCGAATCCGAAATTAACGGACTATAGCATATCTGATCCGAGACGAAGGATCGTATTGTTATTCTGGAGCATTTTTCCTGACTAACATTAATTACCCCCAAAAACTTTCTTTAATATATCGGACTTTCTTGCTAATGGATTGGCCCTGATATTTGCTTCTTCCTTTGCTACCTGGTCGAATAAAGCATCAACAGCTTTACCAACTACATACGAGGTAAGATCAGGATTAATCTTATTAAAAGTAGTAGGCAATTTATTGTAGCTCGTTACAATATCGGAGTAATATTTTGTAGCATCAACCTTCTCAAGTGATGATGCAACAGAAGGAGTAAATGCCGTTATAAGTTTTTGACTGGTCTTTTCTTTAAAATAGCTTGTAGCTGCATCTTTTGGGCCTTTGATAATCTTCAAGGCGTCTGTAAGTGTCATTTCTTTTATCGCATCCACAAATATCGGCTTGGAAAAAGCCACTGCATCTTCTGCACCACGGTTTATGGAAAGAATAGCTTTATCAACCTGTGCCCCCATGCCGAGTTTTCGTAAGGTCTTTTCAGCTTTTAAAGCATCTTCAGGCAAAAACATTTTATAAACCTCACTGCCGAAAAAACCGTCTGTTTTATTCAGGTTCAATACTGCAGTAGATACTCCCTGTAATAATGCTTCCTTTACACCCTGTCCGGCTTCATTTTCCGTAACACCTGCATTTTTTCCTGCCAACACTTTGGGCAATTTGAGCTGGGAATAAGAGGAGACCGGTAGTATAAAAGCTATTGCGACAACTATGATAATTTTCCTGGTTTTCATATTACGTATTATTTGTCAGAAGGAAGCAAGATACCTTCATATGTCTATTAATAAAAGGATAACCGCAGTTTTTGACGTTATTTTAAGGTATTGGTTGCCTGCTACCTCACTCCTCCGCCAAAAACCCTTCGTAATAATTCTGTTGTCCGGGCAGCTATATTTTGACGTATGTTCATTTCTTCTTTAGCTATCAGGTCAAATAATGCATCGGTTGCTTTGTATGTAACAAAGCCCGGCAGGTCAGGATTGATCTTCTTAAATGTTGTCGGGAAATTATTATAGGTATTGATAACATCGCTATAGTATTTTGTAGCATCCAGTTTGTCCAATGATGTTTTAATGACCGGAAGAAATGCTGCAATCAGCTTATCAGTTGTCTTTACCCTGAAAAAATGGGTGGCACTTGTATCTCCATTTTTCACTAAACCGATTGCATCACTGATAGTCATGCTTTTAATAGCATCTACAAAAATTGGTTTGGCATAACCCGCAGCATCTTCCGCTGCCCTGTTTATTTGTAAGATGGCTTTATCTACCATCTTGCCCATGCCCAGGTCCCTTAGGGTGTTTACAATCTTCTGAGCATCCGGCGGCATCAATATTTTATATAAGGCATCTTTAAAAAAACCGTCTTCCTTATTCAGTTGCAGAACAGCTTTAACAAGACCCTGGCCGAGGGCTTCTTTAATACCTTCACCAGCTTCGGCTTCGGTAACACCACCAATACCGGGGAGTTTGGACAATGTATCACAGCTATTGAAAATAATAGAAATGGAAAGAACAAGTGCAAGTTTTTTCATGATTTTATTTTTAGATAACAACAAAGCAACAATTCTTTACCGCAACTTACCGTATTTTGCCTTATAAGGCTAAACCGATAATTCTTTGCAGATTAAGGAGTAGTTTTGCTTCGATTTTGAAAAGTTGCGGTATTGCTGTAAGTTGCCGCCAAATTAGTGCCAATGGCCTGATTTAAGGAATGGGACCAACCCGAAAATCCCCAAAAAGAGTAGGGCGCCGTAACCGAAAAGCGATATGAGTAGGAAACCAAAATAACTGATATGAAAAAGAGCATCTTAATGTTAATCGCAACAGTTTGCTTTTTACAGGTCACTGTAGTTGCGCAAAATGCAAGGGTCGGTATGCTTGCCGGGCTTACTTCATCCAATCAATTCGGAGAAGTGGGTGGTGTTAAACTGGATTATAAATCAAGAGGTGGTTATACATTTGGAATAATAGTGGATGCGCCATTATGCAAAAGCAAATTCAGTTTTCAGCCGGGTTTGCATTATGTACAAAAAGGTGCAGAAATAAGCGAAACCAATGATACTAAATCTTACCTGGCCTTACGCTATATAGAATTACAGGCCAATTTCCTGGTTAATGCCAGTGGCGATAAAACCGGTGGTACTTTCTTTGCCGGCCTTGGCCCTACATTATCAATGGGTCTTCCTTCTAAATCCGCAGTAAAAAATAAAAGAGATAAAACTATTTCAGAAACCAGCATTATCTGGGGAGATGAGGGTGCTGCCAATTTCAGAGGTGTTGATTACGGAGCAAACCTGCTGGCAGGGTTCCGTTTTAAAAAAGGATTTATGTTCTCTTTTAACTACACAATTGGCATTGCCAACCTGGAGCCAAACAGGGAAAACGGCAATGAGATCAGGAACGGCAGCTTTGGTCTCCGCCTGGGTGTTTTGATCAACAATAAATAAGTAAACCAATAAAATTCTTTAGCCCTTCCGAAACGAAGGGCTTTTTTTATTGGCAACCTGCAGACTGCTCAATAGAGCATAACCAGTACCTTTGCCGTCCTCCGCTTTACAAGGAGGTAATGCTTTAAAATATATACTGAACATGAGTACAACGCATCTTTCAGAACAGGAACAGTTGAGAAGAGAAAAACTGGCAGAATTGATCATGATGGGTATTGAACCCTACCCTGCACCATTATACCCCGTAAATGCATATTCAACTGAAATAAAGAAAAATTATACAGAAGAAAAGAAGGAAGAATTTGCTGATGTATGCCTCGCCGGCCGCATTATGAGTGTCCGTGATATGGGCAAGGCCAATTTTTGTGTGATACAGGATTCACATGGGCGGATACAACTGTATATAAAAAGAGATGAGATATGCCCGGGTGATGATAAAACGTTATATGACATCGTCTGGAAAAAGCTGCTTGACATTGGTGACATTATAGGAGTAAAAGGAAGGGTGTTTACTACCAAAACCGGTGAAACATCAGTGCATGTAAATGAGTTGACCTTACTAAGCAAGTCGCTGCATCCTTTACCAATCGTAAAAGAAGCAGAAGGGCAAACCTTTGATGCTGTGACGGATCCTGAATTCAAATACCGCCAGCGGTATGCTGATTTGATCATTAACCCATCAGTTAAGGAAACTTTTATCAAAAGAACTAAACTCATCAACTCCATCCGTGAGTTTTTAAATAATCATGGAGCTTTGGAAGTTGATACACCTGTATTGCAAAGTATTCCCGGTGGCGCAACGGCAAGGCCGTTCATTACCCATCATAATGCATTGGACATTCCTTTGTATTTGCGTATTGCCAATGAGCTTTATCTGAAAAGACTGATCGTTGGTGGTTTTGACTGGGTATATGAGTTCAGCCGTAACTTCCGGAATGAAGGAATGGATCGTACACATAACCCTGAGTTCACCATCCTTGAATTTTATACAGCGTATAAAGATTATTTCTGGATGATGGAAACAACAGAACAACTGCTGGAAAAAGCTGCAACAGATGTTTGTGGTACTACAGATGTAACTGTTGGCGACAAAACGATTTCCTTTAAAGCACCTTTCAAACGCATCAGTATTTATGATGCAATACTGGAACATACCGGAACTGATGTAAGCAAGATGAATGAAGAACAACTTCGTTCTGTGTGCAAACAGCAGCATGTGCATGTAGATAATACAATGGGTAAAGGCAAACTCATTGATGCTTTGTTTGGCGACAAATGCGAAAAGAATTATGTGCAGCCCACATTCATTATTGATTATCCGGTGGAGATGAGTCCGCTTACAAAAAAGCACCGTGACAAACATGGACTGGTAGAACGATTTGAGCTCATCATCAACGGAAAAGAGATTGCGAATGCTTATAGCGAATTAAATGACCCGATAGATCAAAGAGAAAGATTTGAAGAACAAGTGAAGCTGATGGAAAGAGGTGATGATGAAGCTATGTTCATTGATTACGACTTCTTAAGAGCATTGGAATATGGCATGCCGCCTACCTCCGGAATCGGTTTTGGCATTGACAGGCTCTGTATGTTGTTGACCAACCAACCTTCCATACAGGATGTGTTATTATTTCCGCAGATGCGGCCTGAGAACAGGCAAGAAGCAGAGAAAGAAAATTAATGATAAAATATGCTTTATTAAAAGCCCCGCAAATTGCGGGGCTTTTAATAAGATACAGTTCTTTAGAAATTTCTTTACACAAACAAATCAGTATACAGCTGAGCCCCCGGCACAACAGAATATTTTGATAAGTCAGTTATTCCTTCTTTGGCAAGCACCTGCTCATCGATAAATAAATTACCTGTGCATTCGCCGGATGGCTGGCGAAGAATATAATATGCTGCATCTGCCAATATATCCACTGTGCGGCTCATGTTAGCCAGCATTTCTCCTCCCAACAAATTTCTTACTGCCGCAGTATCAATAGTAGTTTTAGGCCATAGTGCATTGGCAGCTATCCTGTCTTTTTTCAATTCTTCTGCCCAGCCCATCGTCATCATGCTCATACTGTATTTGGTAATAGTATAAGCTACATGATTTTTAAACCACTTCGGATCTAAATTAATAGGAGGTGATAAAGTAAGTATATGCGGATTTTCTGATTTCTTTAAATATGGGATACAAGCTTGTGTTACAAAAAATGTTCCCCGTACATTGATATCATGCATCAGGTCAAACCGCTTAGGTTCTGTTTTCTCTGTGGTGGTAAGATTGATAGCGGAAGCATTGTTGATCAGTATATCAATACCGCCGAATGTTTCAATCGTCTTATCAATTACATTCTGTACCTGGTCTTCAAAGCGAATATCACATTGAACCGCCAATGCTTTTCCACCGGCTGCTTCTATTTCTTCTGCAGCAGAATAAATAGTACCGCCCAGTTTTGGATTTTCCGTTACACTTTTTGAAGCTACCACAATATTGGCTCCTTCACTTGCTAATTTCAAAGCAATTGCTTTTCCTATTCCTCTTGTGGCACCGGTAATGATCGCCGTTTTATTTTTAAATGACATATGCTTGTTATTTGTTACTGGTTAGAATTCAGGTAATACTGGTTTTGTCTGCACAATATCCTCAATTCGTTGCATTATTTCTGTATTCAGTTTATCAGCCGCATCTAATGATCCTAAATTTTCAACCAACTGCTCCTTCCGGGTGGCGCCAAGAATAGCAGTGGTAACATCAGGGTTTTTAATACACCAGGCAATGCTTAATTGAGCCATCGTAATGCCCAGTTCTTTTGCAAGAGAAGAAAGAGCTTTAACTTTTTTCAGCATTTCATCTTTCATCCAGCGGTCTTTCAGCCAGTCAAAACCAGTCAGCCCAAAACGGCTGTCTTCAGGAATACCATCATTGTATTTACCACTTAATAAACCTGATGCCAATGGACTCCAGATTGTGGTTCCCATTCCAACTGTTTTAAATACCATCAGGAATTCATTTTCCATTTTATTCCTTTCGAAAAGATTGTATTGCGGTTGTTCCATCGCAGGACCGATCAAGCCATATTGATGCGCCACTCTGTGAGCTTCCATTATTTCTACACCACTCCATTCGCTGGTTCCCCAGTATAAAATTTTTCCCTGCTGGATCAGATTATGCATGGTCCACACTGTTTCTTCGATCGGTGTATTCTTATCCGGCCGGTGACAGAAAAAAAGATCCAGGTAATCTACCTGCAAACGTTGCAAAGCTTCGTTGCATGATTCCATTACATGTTTTCTGCTCAGTCCTGTCTGGTTGGGTTTGTTCTCTTTTCCTCTCCATCCCCAAAAAGTTTTGGAAGAAATGGTATACGATGTTCTGTCCCAGTTTTTCTTTTTTAATACCCGGCCCATCATCTTTTCACTTTCACCTAATGCATATACTTCAGCATTGTCAAAAAAGTTGACGCCATTATCATACGCAATGCCCATTAACTCGTCAGCTACACTGTCATCTATCTGTTTATGAAAACTAACCCAGCTTCCAAATGATAATACACTCAATTGTAAACCTGTTTTACCCATTCTGCGATATTCCATGCTTTATTTTTTTTAAGAATCAGAAAATTTTCCCGCCAAGCCACAAAGATTTTTTTAGACAACTTCCAGGAGAAATTTGTTTGTGCCTATGTGGGATAGTTTGTAACAAACATAACACATGTAACAAACTTTAAAACAAGATTGTTTTCTATTTGGGAAATCCGTTTTCGGAAACCTGTACGGTTCCGGTTGGTTCATTGAAAATAACACTTGTCAGGTCTTGTGTTGCCACCAGTCCTTTACCGCCGTAAATATTTTTTCCGGGTGCATGATAAATAGCATATTTATCAGTATAAAACTGCCTTAGGTTCTGATCCCACCACAGGTCTGGGCTTTTCAATGTATCCCCTTTAATAGTAATAACGATCACACTATCCCGCAAATAAACTTTATTCAGGTTTTCATAATATTTTCCATATTTACTATCCAGCCTGGTTTCTACATTTCTCGATGAATCATAAAAATCGACATGCAGAGTTTTTGGAAATTCAATATAAATAGTATCAGCCATTACCCGCAGCATTAATGGGGCTGTTAGTTTGGCTTTCATCTTTCCATCCTGGCTCATATAACTTACAACATCCTTTGCCTCTTCCTGCATGATCACATTCTTAGTATAATCTGCTACTTTCTTTTCATCATTCTCACATGCATAAAGCAAACAGCAGCCTGTAAGAAAAGCTGCTGCGTAAAAAAGATTTCTATTGAAGAAAGAATTAATCATACTTACGTTTGATGAACCAGAAATCGCTGAGTGAAAAGCCGAGCGATAACCGGAACATATTTTCTCTCAAAATATTATTATTATTTCCTCTTTTGCTGTACTCAAATGCAAGATTAATGATCGTTGCCTGGTTAGGAGCCTGTCTTGAAGTAGCCAATGGTAATCCCACTCCAAAACTTCCGCCAAACTGGTTAAGCTTTTGTCCCACTTTTACATAGTCAGGTCCGGCAAATAAACCAAACCGGTAGGTAACATTACTCCAGTATTTTCTGATCTGTGGTACAGGATTTATTTGTCCGCCTACTCTTACCTCCCACTTATTCTGGACTGAATCCCTTTGTCCATAAAACCGGTAGTTATCCCAGTTTTGTTTTACAAAATCAAGTCCTATTAACCAGCCACCTTCTTTATTCTGCACCGGGAACTTTTGAATAATAAACCCTGCCGTGTAGGTAGCAGGTAAATTTATCTTCCCTTTTATATCCCTGTTATCAGAAACACTATCTAGCCGAAGTTCTCCTTGTATTTCATCAAAGACAAATGTCTCCCTTATAACATCCTGCGTACCGTTTACCGATTGGCCCCAGTTACCATAAGCACCAATGGTCAGTAATAAGTTTTTATTTAATGGTTTTTTATATTGTATACCAATATTGAAATTCAGGTTGCTGAAGTTGGTCCTTGTTTCATAATTAGCCTGGTAATAGCTAACGGAGTCATTAAACAATGTTCGCTTGGTGTCATATTCCTTTTTTCCAAAATAATAACCAGCGGTAAAACCCACACTTAACTTTTCTTCCCCGATAAGTTCTTTTTTATCGTTAGATCTCATTTTACTAAAGAGACTGAAACCTGTACCTATGGATGCAAGGTATGAACCCCCATCACCGGTAAATAAAGTCTCTGCACTATCAATTGGCTGAGATGTAATAGGGTCAATCAAGTATTCTCTTCTTTTTACCTTATAGCTAATTCTTGAAACGGGACGGAGACCAAAACTTAATCCCCAGTTCGTTCTTAATGGAACACCTACATACACATATGAGAACAATGCATTGTTAGCAACAAACTTATTCGCAAATGCAGGATCCTTCAATGTACGGCCTTCATAGTTTACTCCTACATCCAGTATTGCTCTACCTGAACTCAGCTTCTTTGATCTTAGATCTTTTGAAGCCTGAAAAGATGAAAATGAAGCCGGGTTACTGAAATTTATAGCCAATACTTCATTATAAGCAGCCGACAATCCGCCCATTCCACGGCTGTTCACATTCGTTGGAGGCACCAGGTCGCCAATGCCATATCTTGAATAGGGTGAGTTATCCTGTGAAAAAACCGGCTCAAAAGCAGTAAAAAATAAAACCAAAAACGTAAGGGAAATGACTCGTAACGTATTGATCCTCTTATAGGTTATTAACTTCGCTAATTGCATACAGACCTTTAAATATTAAATCAGGGTCTGCAAATATCTTCTTTTTAAGGTGTGAAGCCAAATAGACTATATCACCCCCGGTTAACAGGACGTTAAAGTTCCCGAACCTTTCTTCATAGGCTTCTATGAAACCATCAATTTCTTTGGCCATCCCAAGTATCACACCAGCGAGGATATTGGTGGTTGTGTCGTATCCGATAAGCGGCAAATTGCTATGGGCCTTTACCAATGGCAGCTTTGCAGTATAGTAGTTCAGGGATTTGAGCCGCATTTCCAGGCCAGGAGAAATGGCGCCGCCAACAAACTCATGATACTTGTTGATGAAATTATAAGTGATACAGGTACCGAGGCCGATCACAAAATTATTTTTATCAGGAAAG
>CAYVSH010000100.1:0-11289 GCA_964453625.1 uncultured Chitinophaga sp. | reverse complement strand
AATTAAAGTTAATAATCCGGGAACTGATGAACCCGTAGACTTGAGTGATTTGAGCAAATCTGGTGGTATTGTAAATGCGTATGAAGCAATTAAGTTGGCTTCAACATTAAAGGGAGAAAGAAATATTGGCCAGCCTAAACCTTCTTTCAAAGTTTCGCCTACTAAAAAGGACTAATTAATTCATTTTAGATTATTGTATAATAGCCCTGTCAAAAATGACAGGGCTATTTGTTGATAGATGCCATCCGTCAATCAATATGTGATTTATCAAAAAACTTGAGTAAATTGCAAATTCTCTTTCATTAAAACATTAGTCATGAAATATTTATCCGCAATATTTATTTTATCATCCGTTCTGATAGTAACAAGTTGTGGTAGTAATTCAGATAAAGACACTGTCTATACACCATCTGCATCAGATTCAACAAAAATTACGACTACGGATACTACAATTAATCCTGCCTCAGGTATTCCGGAACTACAAAATACAAATGCTATATCGACTCCTGTAGTAAATACAAACACTCAACCTTTGGTTATTACACCTCAACCTTCAGCGGCTGTTCCTACTGTACCAAGTTCTGGAGGTGCGGGGTTAAACCCTGAGCATGGAAAGCCTGGACATCGTTGTGATATTGCTGTGGGTGCTCCACTGAACAGTGCTCCTACCCCACAACCAACTGCTGCCGTAACAAATACTCCTTCTGTAGCACAAAAGCCAACATCTATTGTAGCTACTCCGCAACCATCACCTGCAGCAGCTACAACATCAAAAACAATTGCACCCGGAATGAATCCGGAACATGGAAAGCCAGGTCACCGATGTGATATTGCTGTTGGCGCACCACTAGATAGCAAACCTATTGAGGCAAAAGTTGAGCAGAAAACTGAAGAAGTTAAGACAACCCCTGTGACACCGGTATTACCTGCTGCTAACCCGGATGGTGCAGCATTAAATCCAGAACATGGTAAACCTGGACACCGTTGTGATATAGCGGTTGGTGCTCCATTGCCGAAACAATAACTATATAAATATGTCCCGCCCGGATTTGGCTAAAGTGCCTGAATGGTATCATCGATACATTAACCTGGTTGAAGAAGATGATTTAATTACTGCTATATGTAACCAGACAGTGTCTTTTAATTCCTTTCTTGATTCAATTCCCGAAGAAAAGATCAATTATAGGTATGCAGAGGGAAAATGGACAGTGAAAGAAGTGCTGCAACACATCATTGATTCTGAAAGAGTGTTTTCATACAGGGCACTTCGGTTTGCAAGAAAGGACAACACACCCCTGCCCGGATTTGATGAGAATGACTTTGCAAAGAATGCAAAAACAGACAGCAGGAAATGGAACGATCTTGTCGCTGAATTCAATGCTGTAAGGCTATCAACAGAGATACTCTTTAAATCCTTTGATGATGAGCAAATAGAAGCAATGGGAATAGCAAACGATAATTCTATAATTGTAAAAGCTATTGGATTTATTATCGCAGGGCATGCAATACATCATGCCAACGTCCTTAAAGTAAGGTATCTCTGAAAATAAAAAACGTTACTAAAAAGTAACGTTCTACAATTTATTATATAAATGGATTCACTATACTGCAAAGCTGGTACCGCAACCACAGGTTGTGCTGGCATTTGGGTTTTTAAAAGTAAATCCCCTGTTATTTAAACCATCCTGCCAGTCTACTTCCATCCCTAGCAAATACATTTCATGTGCCTGTTCTATAACACACTGGATACCGGCAGCTTCAAAATGTTTATCTTTTTCCGATGGCTGGTCAAATCCTAATATATAGGTCATGCCGGAACAGCCGCCTCCTTTAACCCCAACCCTAAGTTTTTGAGTTGTATCGAATCCATCTTCAGCGATTAACCTGTTTATTTCTGCTAGTGCACCGGGTGTAAATGTAACTGGTGATGTCATTGTACTTTCCATAAAGCAAAAATAATTATTCTTTTTTTCAAAGCACTTCTTTCAATTTTCGAAGATGGGAATTTTAGTAAAGACAAGATAAAATCTGGTAGAATTTAAAACGTAAAACTATAGGCAATCAACCTATTTTTGTGAAAACCTATATAATTAGCTTATGGATATTGCACTTGTAAGTTTGTTGATTGCTATTGCTGCCCTTGTTCTTTCTGTCTTCGCTGTATTTCGTAAACCAAAGCCGGTGATTCAACAGCCTGCTGATACTTTTGAAACCCGTGGCATGCAGTTACAGGCCTATGAAAGACTAGTGCTTCTTACCGAAAGACTGGCTTTACCTAATCTTATAAGCCGTTTGAATCAACCGGGTATTTCAGCAGTGGAAATGAAAATTATACTAACTGAAAATATTAAGCATGAATTTGAATATAACAGCACACAGCAGTTATATGTCAGTCCGGTTAGCTGGGATTCTGTCCGCAATTTGAAAGAACAAAATATAATGATCATTAATCAGGTTGCAAACACACTATTGCCTGAGGCATCTGCGGCAGAATTAAATAAAAAGATACTGGAAGTGATGATGGCTCAACCAAATGGTGCTTTACATGAAATGGTATTGCAGGCATTGAATTTTGAGGCCAAAAAAATAATGTCCAAATAATCTGCCCGGATACCGCTAAATGAATACATATGTCAGCAGACAATAAAAAGTATACAGATTCAGGTATTGAAGTGAAACAGCTTTATACTCGTAGTGATATTCCTGAAAACCTAAGTTCAGAAAATAATGTACCTGATATGCCCGGGAATTTTCCTTTTACAAGAGGAGTTCAAAAAGATATGTACCGGGGAAGGCTCTGGACTATGCGACAGTATGCCGGTTTCAGTACTGCTGAAGAAAGTAACAAACGGTATCATTATTTACTGTCACAGGGAGTTAGTGGCTTAAGCGTTGCCTTTGATCTGCCTACACAGATTGGATATGACAGCGATCATCCCCTGGCAGAAGGAGAAGTTGGAAAAGTTGGAGTAGCGATTGACAGTATTGAGGATATGCAAACTTTGTTTGACAGGATTAAGTTGGAAGAAGTTTCTACTTCAATGACCATCAATGCAACTGGCTTTATATTACTTGCATTCTATGTGGCACTTGCCAAACAGCAAGGTGCTGATCTTAAAAAACTTTCTGGAACTATTCAGAATGATATTTTAAAAGAATATGCTGCAAGAGGTACTTATATCTATCCTCCAAAACCATCCATGCGGATCATCACTGATATTTTTGAATGGTGCAGCAAAGAAGTTCCTAAGTGGAATACCATTTCTATATCCGGTTATCATATCAGGGAAGCTGGGAGTACAGCAGTACAGGAAGTAGCATTTACATTAAGTAATGGTAAAGCCTATGTAGAAGCGGCACTTAAAAAAGGAATGGACATAAATGTTTTTGGCAAACGTCTCTCCTTCTTTTTTAATGCCCATAACAATCTTTTTGAAGAAGCCGCCAAATTCCGGGCAGCCCGTAAAATGTGGGCAGAAATAATGAAAGAACTCGGCGCCACTGATCCAAAAGCGATGATGCTGAGGTTTCATACACAAACGGGAGGAAGTACATTAACGGCCCAACAACCACTTAACAATATTTCAAGGGTTACAATACAGACTTTAGCAGCGATTTTTGGTGGAACACAATCCCTGCATACCAATGGCTACGATGAAGCTTTGAGTCTTCCAACTGAAGAAGCAGCAAGAATTGCGTTACGAACACAACAGATCGTTGCTTTTGAAAGTGGTGCTCCTGATACAGTAGATCCGCTGGCTGGTTCTTACTATGTTGAATCTTTGACTTATGAAATTGAAAAAGCAGCAACTTCATTGATGAATAAAATTTCGGCAATGGGCGGAAGTGTATCTGCTATTGAACAAGGTTTTATACAGGATGAAATTGCCCGCAGTGCATACAAATACCAGCAAAACATTGAAACGGGAGAAAAGATAATCGTAGGTGTAAATAAATTTCAGTCAGAAGAAACTGAGCAGATACCTTTGCTAAAAGTTGATGATAATATACGAACTGTACAGTCAGAGAAATTGAAAGCACTTCGGAATAACCGAAACCATTCCAAGTGTGACCAAATTTTGCAAAATCTTAATGATAAAGCCAGCAATGGTGAAAATATTATGCCAATTGTAGTAGAAGCTGTCGAGAATAAATGTACACTTGGCGAAATCGCAGACACACTCCGTGAAGTTTTTGGAGAATACAAGTAAACTGATAAAATAGCAGTATTAGTTTTTATTTTGGTCTTTCGCCCAGCTATCTTTCAGTGTTACCGTTCGGTTGAAAACCAGTTTGTCTTTACCAGAGTCTTTATCAAGACAATAATAGCCTTTTCTTGTAAACTGAAAACGATCATCCGGCTTGGCCAATTTCAGGGCCGGTTCTGCAAATCCTTTTACTACTTTCAGAGAGTGAGGATTAATATAGTCCTTAAAATCACCCTCTTCATCAGTTGGGTCTTCTACTCTAAATAAGCGGTCGTATTCTCTTACCTCAACTTCAATGGCATCTGCAGCGTTTACCCAATGTAATGTTCCTTTTACTTTAAGTCCGGATGAGTCTTCACCACTTTTGCTTTCAGGTATATAAGTGCAATGCAGAGCAGTAATGTTTCCATTTGCATCTTTAATTACTTCATCACATTTAATGATGTAAGCAGATTTTAATCTTACCATTTGGCCTGGTGCCAGCCGGAAGTATTTTTTAGAAGGTACTTCCATAAAGTCGTTTCTCTCTATAAGGATTTGCTTGCTGAAACTAATTTCCCTCTCACCTCCATTTTCATCTTCCGGGTTATTTTCAGTTTTGAGTATCTCCCCGGTTCCTTCGTAGTTTGTAATAATAACTTTTACCGGATCAAAAACAACCATTCTTCTTAAAGCAATTCTATTGAGATGCTCCCGAAGACAAAATTCAAGCAATCCAACATCTACCATGTTCTCTCTTTTTGCCACTCCTATCCTATCACAAAACTCACGGATACTTTCTGGAGTATAACCGCGGCGACGTAATCCTGTGATAGTAGGCATCCGGGGATCATCCCAACCGGTTACATATTTTTCATTTACTAGTTGCAGCAATTTTCTTTTACTGGTGACAGTATAATTAATATTTCTTCTTGCAAATTCGTATTGTTTTGACGGATAAATTTCCAGTTTTTCGATCAACCAATCATACAACTCACGGTGAGGGACAAATTCCAGTGTACAAATGGAATGTGTTACTTCCTCAATTGCATCACTTTGCCCATGAGCAAAATCATACATTGGATAAATACACCATTTATCTCCGGTGCGGTGATGATGTGCATGTTTTATCCGGTAAAGGATCGGATCTCTCATCAGCATATTGATATGTTTCATATCAATCTTTGCCCTAAGTGTTCTGGCACCATCCGGAAACTCACCGTTTTTCATTCGTACAAACAAATCTTTATTTTCTTCTATAGATCTGTCTCTGTATTTACTATTTTTTCCCGGCTCTGTTGGTGAGCCTTTTAAAGCAGCCATTTCTTCTGCTGTACTATCATCCACATAAGCCAGATCTTTATCAATCAGTTTTAAAGCAAATTCATAAAGTTGATCGAAATAATCACTGGCATATCGTTCATGCTTCCATTCAAATCCCAACCATTTGATATCATCTTTTATGCTGTCTACATATTCTGTTTCCTCTGTTACTGGATTTGTATCATCAAAGCGGAGGTTTGTGTATCCCGGATATTTTTTTGTGAGACTAAAATTCAAGCAAATAGATGATGCATGCCCGATATGCAAATAGCCGTTTGGTTCTGGTGGGAAACGGGTGATGATAGACTTATACTTACCGTTTTTAAGATCCGTTTCGATAATTTCTTCAAGGAAATTCAGGCTTCGTTCTTCTTTTTTTTCTTCGTGTGACATAGCCTGCAAAGGTAAGGAAATGAGGTGTTTGAAGTTAATCGCAATACCTATGGAAAAGGATACTATATCTTAATTCTCTGCAGGTTTTACATACTTTAATAGATATAACCCGAACAGTGAAATAAGGCACATTATGAAAAATGCCGTCGAATAATTCCATGCTCCTGTTATTTTTCCGGCAGCCCAGATTGTCCAGGCTTCGCAACCATTGGTAGCTGCCATATATGTACTGAATTGTGTGGCACCGATCTTCGGATTCGTTTGATCCATAAATAAAGCGTATGACGAAGAAGTGAACATACCGACAAATAAATACATAGCTCCAAAGGCAAAATAAAATGGCATGGCTTGCTTTTCAAAACCTACATAAGGCATCACCCCTAGAAAAAAGACAAACACGACAAAACCAGGAAGGAAAAGGCTAACTGCTTTTCTCCGGCTCATATGGTCAGCTAACCAACCACCGATCAGTCCACCCAACAACATACAAGCAACTACAGGTATAAAAAAGAAAAACCCGATCTTTTCTGTATCTATTCCCATATCCTTTAAGTAAGGACCAGCAAGCCCGCCGGCCACCTCAAATGCAGCGGCACTTGTGAGTGCAAAAAATATGACCAGCCAGGTATTTCGTTTGCTAAAACTGAATGATATATTATCTACAAAATTTTTAAATCGGCTGGTGGTTGATTCTACAAATTCAGGTTCCTTTACAAAAAATAAAATAGTCATAATAACACATATGCATCCGATCATCAGCAACATAACGAAACTCAAACCGATTAAATCAAGCATCAGCAAAGCACCGCCACCAAACACACTTCTTCCAGTTAGCATTCCCGCCTGCATATAGCCATTCAATATCCCCCTTTCCTTCTTCGTAACACTATTGATCACTAGGGCATCTACCGAAACATCTTGTGTCGCTGCTGCCACAGAATGAATAACCAGGCAGGTCGTCCAAAGCTCCAAATTTCCAACTGGCGGAATAAAAACTAATGGAACCAGGGATGTTGCCATGAGAGTTTGTGAGCAAAATATCCAGGATTTAAAACCGAACAGCCTGTTTCGCAAAGTATCCACCAATGGTGCCCAAAAAAACTTAAATACCCACGGAAGAACTAATAAAGCAGTAAGGGAAGCAATGCTTTCTACATTTACATCCATGTCTCTGAGAATAGTCGGTAAAGCCCACCAGATAAATCCGATGGGTGCACCTTCACTCAGGTATATAGAGAAAACAAAGAAGGCCCTACCCTTTTTATGTTCCAGGATGTTCAACCTATTAACGAAACATCATTTAAAAGTGACAGGCTAATAAAATGTATCAATCCACAATTAGTGAATCAGGATGCCTTATTCAAAAATAATGGCAAGCCGGATTTCCAGTCACCATCAATATATAATTCAAAGGAATAACGTCCGGGTTCATCAAACTTCAGCTGGGTAAAATTGATAACAATATTTATTGACGCAAATTGGCCGTTTGGTGGTACACCAATATTAATATCACCTTCAATAGATTGGATGATTTCTTTTCCAGTAGAGTCAATAAGTCTCAACTTAAAGCTATGCCCACCGCTTTCTTTAGCCCCAAAACGCAAACGACAAGCAACGGTGCAAGCAGGATGCTGGACTGGAAATTGCCTTGAGTTAATGCTGTCAAAAGTGCCTACAATGGTGAGCTTGGAATTATTATCTTGTGCAAAGTCAGCTAATGTGAATATTTCAATTTCCATATATAAACTTATTTAAAATTGAGTGAACCCATTTATCAGTACGACCGAACAGACTGTTGGTAAAGATAAATATTTTGAGACCTATCGGGCAACTGATATTAAACTTATTACGTTAATTTACTGTCAGAAGATTTTTATTTACAAAACTCTCATCATGAAAAAGGCACTGATCTTATTAATTGGTTTAAGCTATACAACTTTTATATTTATATCTTGTAGCAAAGAAGGGGGTGGCGGAGGAAGTTCTGTTGATTGCAGTACAGTAACCAATAAAGCATTTGCAGCTGACGTAAACCCCATTATTCAGGGCAGATGTAATATATCTGGTTGTCATGCGGCTGGTAGCACCAATGGACCAGGGGCATTAACTAACTATACAGAAGTATTCAATTCCAGAAGTGCTATCCGTTCGGCTGTTTCAACCGGCAGAATGCCCCAGGGAAGTACACTCTCAACGGCACAGAAGAATTCGATCATCTGCTGGATCGATGGAGGTGCACCCAATAATTAAAATTTCTGTTTATTACATTTCTAGCCAGTATCAGGCACTTTAGAACCACTAATTGTCCCTAAAATCTAAACTTCTATATATTTGTGGCTCAACGAACAGTTATGTCGAAACAAATAGAAGATTTTGATGCCAACCTGGCTGGCGAAGAAGGGAAAACAGAGGAAACAAAGTCAAGTTGGTTCAAACGTATCAAAAAAGGGATTAATACCAAGACATCTGAAAAAAAGGAAACACCAGAAGGGCTTTGGGTGAAATGTCCTGATTGCAATCATATTGGAACAGTAAATGATTTGCGGGAACTTTTATTTGTATGCCCAAAATGTAATTTTCATCATCGGATAAACAGCAGTGAATACTACGATATTTTATTTGACAATAGTGAGTATACAGAACTGTTTGAAAATATTCGGAGTAAGGATTTCCTTGAATTCACTGATCTGAAACCTTACCAGAAGAGATTGGAAGATACATGGAGTAAAACCGACCTGAAAGATTCTATGCGGGTTGCTGTTGGTAAGGTAGGTGGCTATGATATTGTGATTGCCTGTATGGACTTCGAATTTATCGGCGGTTCTTTGGGAAGTGTTATGGGTGAAAAGTTTTCTAGAGCAGTTGATCATTGCCTGCAACACAATATGCCGTTTATGGTCATTAGTAAAAGCGGTGGTGCCAGGATGATGGAAAGTGCATTCTCATTGATGCAATTGGCAAAAACCAGTGGTAAGCTTTCACAACTTAGCGACGCTAAACTTCCTTATATCTCTTTACTAACCGACCCTACTTTCGGAGGTATCTCTGCATCGTTTGGTATGTTGGGTGATCTGAATATTGCAGAACCTAATGCCTTGATCGGTTTTGCAGGCCCAAGGGTTATTAAAGAAACGATTAAAAAAGACCTGCCGGAAGGATTCCAACGTAGCGAATTTATCCTTGAGCATGGTTTCCTTGATTTTATTGTACCAAGAAAGGAACTGAAGCAAAAACTTGCAACGGTTTTAGCCTTATTCAAAAACTAAGCAATCTTCTTTTTTATTAACACTATCATCTTTTTAGTTTGATACCATATCTCTTGCATGGCAGAATTAAAAAACAGGCAGGCTTATCATGAATACTTCATTGATGCAAAATATGAAGCAGGTATAGTATTGCTTGGTACTGAAGTAAAATCGCTACGAGAAGGCAGAGCCAGTTTTAACGACTGCTATTGCCTGGTACATAAAGGTGAAATTTGGGTGAAATCCCTGCACATTGCTGAATACTCACATGGCAATAATAACAATCATGATCCGCTACGTGACAGGAAATTACTACTTGAGAAAAGAGAAATTAAGAAGATTGAAGGTAAACTGAAAGAGAAAGGTTACACCATCATTCCTTTGCGGATATTTTTTAATGACAAAAGTCTTGCAAAAATGGAGATCGGTCTTGCCAAAGGCAAAAAATTGCATGACAAAAGGGACAGCATCAAGAAGAAAGATGTGGATAGGGAAATGAAGCGATTCCTAAAATAACATCTGTGTAAAACTTCCTTGCCGCTTAAAAATAGTTTTGCCGATATTACAAAGTCATGAAGAAAGTCCTGTTACTAATTTTATTAATTTCCTCTATACATGCCGGTTCGCAGTCAGTTTTTGGCTATTGGTATGGCAATGCCAATGTAAAAACCAATAACTCAGCGAATAATTATCTGGTGGAAATGGTGCTACAGCCTGAAAAAAATTATGTAAAAGGAATATTGAACTACTATTTCAAGAACACCTATCGCAGTATAAAAGTGCAGGGTAATTACAATGCTTCTACCCGCCAGCTTAGTTTATATAATGTGCCGATTATCTATCATGGCTCAATTGCAAATTTTGAAGTAGACTGTGAAATGAATATGCTTGCCACCCTACGGGTTTCACAATTGTCTTCCAATTTGATCGGTTCATTCAAAAGTTTACCAGACTATGCTTACACCTGTCCTGAAATTGTTTTTGACCTGGTGATGAATGCAGACATCAGCAAGAAAGATTCAGTTTTAAAAGCTATAAGTGAATATAAAGAAAACTACCAGGTATGGCAACCACAAATAGAGGATACACTGGTAGCAGTAGCCGTTGTTCCACGCAAAGTGGTCAACTATGTTGTGGAGGAAGATTTTAAGAAAAGAAAAAAAGAGATCATTAATGAAATTGAAGTAGAATCTGACTCTTTACGATTTGATGTGTATGACAACGGTGAAATTGATGGTGATATGATTTCTATTTTTTACAATGACGGACTGATATTAAATAACCAGAAACTTACTCATAAATCTATCCGTATTGATGTGGTTTTGGATAGTACAAAAGAATATAATGAGGTATCAATGTATGCCGAAAACCTTGGATTAATTCCCCCTAACACTGCTTTGCTGGTAATCAATGATGGAAAAAATAAATTCAATATCAGATTATCCAGTAACCTGGAAACAAACGGTACCATCCGTATTAAAAGAAAAAAGAAGCAACCTTAGTTATCAGGAAAAAAGTTCAGGTTGACTATCTTCTGCTTTACTTTTCACCCATTCCATTTCTGTTGATTTGCTATAGTCGGCCAGTTTAGTCCCTACAGTTCTGTAACCAGTTACTTCAGCGATCTTAGCAATTTTCAATTTTCCTTTTCGAATTTGTGCACCTCTACCCTGTTGCATTGCCAATACCGGCTCTTCCATCGTTGTTACAGCTTCTACATAGTTACCTTCCCCTTCCTTGATGAATGAAAACATGGTTTTCAAAGTTGTCGTTTCCACTTTAAACCGCTTCGCCATAAATTGCTTCGACTTCATATCAACATATATGGCAGTAATTATTTTTTCCGGATTGAATTTTTCTATGGCTATTACTTTTTCCGAATCTATCTTTTGTGTTAGTTCCTGGTCTGTTACTTCGTAATTACCATCTCTGTATAAAACAAGAATGGTGTCATCAGCATCAAACATTCCAAGGTACTCTCCTTTCTCATCTGTATTCAAACGGCCAAACTGATCATCGTACCATAATTTTTTACCTGCAATGGTAGAAACTCCGGCTTCTTTCAATTTCACTGACTTGATGGGATACTTTGTTACTGTATTACCCATGCTTCCTCTGCCTTTTATTTCCAGGTCAGAGAA